>NZ_BMOE01000006.1 GCF_014646915.1 Deinococcus aquiradiocola
CGTTCGTCGTGCGTGGCGGCGGTCTTGAACCGCTCACGCAGTTCTTCCAGGGTCAGGTGGGGGATGATCTCAGTCGCTTTGATGGACTCAGTTTATCTCAAAACTGTATGAGGTGGCTTTGATCCGTGCTGGAAGGGTCTCGTCGTGTCTGGGATGCGCCCGGTACGTCAATGAAGAGCGTGGCACGGAGAGTAACTCGCACGCCCGGTGGACCCGGACACCGTGTTCGATCATGGCGTGTGCGGCTCAGAGGCGCTCGGAAGCCGTCAGCGCTTTTTTGCCAGGACCTCCCGCATTCCTTCGATCTCGAGACGCTGCTGTCCGACAATGTTGAGGAGACGGTCGTTTTCGCGTTCCAGTTGTCTCAGCCGTTTGGCTTCGGCGACGCTGGCGTCGCCGTAACGCTTCTTCCAGGTGGAGAAGGACGCGGTACTGCATCCGAGGTCGCGGCAGAGCTCCTCCACGGTTTTTTCGCCCTTCTGAGCGTTCTGGAGGAGGGCAACGATCTGCTCTTCGGTAAAGGTTCCTGCGTTCAGAGGTCATCCTCGCTTTCCGGAGCGCACAAGGGAAGCCCTTGTGCTCCAACGGGAGAGATCCGAATGACGCTCACCAGCTTCGTCCAATATGAGGGGGGTACACCAAGGCCACTCCAGTGCACCCTCCCTTTCCACTCCCAATTCTTGTCCTACCTCTGAAACTGAGTGAGTGGGTGACGCCAGAGGATCTGCGAGGTGCCGTTGTCGTAGATGCGGTCGCCCAGCAGCAGTTCGGGCAGTGGCAGGTTCCAGATGCGGTTGTTGCTGAGGGTCAGCGGGCTTTGAAGAGCGAAGCCGGAGCCGACGCGTTCGGCAGGACTGGCCGACAGGCTGTTGAACCGCGGGACGAACACGCCCGACTCTGCCACGTACGCGAACACGATCCGGGTATCGATGCCGACCCAGATGCTGCTGCTCTGCGAGTGCTGCGTCCACGTGCGTACCGCCTGGATCTCCGAGGGGTGATACCCGAGCCAGCGGTTGCTGAGGACCGGGTCGAGGGTGCTCTTCAGGACACTGCTCGACAGCAGGACCGCGAACACCGCGAGCAGGGCCGCACCCCTCACGGCTGGCCCGCCCGGCACCGTGATGCGGCGCGAGACACGCACCACGAACAGCACGAACTGCGGCGCGGCCCACAGCACCACGTACGAGTACAGCCGCACCTGGAGGTTCGACCCGGCCGCGAGGCCGAGCAGGTCCACGCCGACCGCCGCGGCCAGCTGGACGAGGGACGCGGCGAAGAAGCCGGCCATCAACACGCGCGTCCAGTCGGGCGCGCCGGGGGCGCGGCGGAAGGCGCGGAACTCCAGCAGGGTGTTCAGGACGGCGGAGCCGAGCAGGACCCAGCGGAACGCCGTCACGAACTGGTAGAGGACGGGGTTGCTCCAGTCGCTCTGGATGGCGGTGTACGGGTTGAAGGTCGCGGACTTGAAGTTCAGCAGGTCCAGGAGTTTCTGCGACGCGGTCGTGAGGAGCGAGAAGTCGCTGCGGGCGGGCGGGTACACGTACAGCAGGTCGAGGGTCACGAGGCACCAGCCGCCGAGGACGACGGCGGCGGCCGTCAGGAAGAAGGTGCGCGTGAGGCGCAGGTGCAGCGGGACGTTCGCGATCAGCAGGATCAGCAGGGTGAGCGTCAGCGAGATGAGGAAAGTCGAGCCGAAGAACAGGTTGAGCGCATTCAGCGCGAAGAAGCACAGGGCCAGCGCGGCGCCCCACGTGACGCGGTGCGTGACGGGCGACGCGCCGGGAGGCGGGGTGAGGAGGCGCAGGAACAGCAGGGCGGCGAGCAGGGTGAGCGTCACCGTGAACTTCTCGTGGTTGCCGCGCAGGACCGTGAAGAGGAGTTCCGGGACGAGGAACAGCACGCTGGCCGCCACGAGCGCCTGGGTGCGGCTCGTGAGGTAGCGGGCGTACGTGACGTACCCGAACAGGGCGAGGAGCAGCGAGCCGAGGACCGGACTGTACAGTTGCAGGTAGTCCTTGAGGGTCAGGCCGGTCAGGCCGAGCAGGGTGGACGCGAGCGCCTGGTACGCGTACCCGTGCGTGTACGGGTTGGGGGGGTCGATGGTGGCGGCCTGCTGCATGTTGAAGATCATCTGGCGGAAAACGGCGGTGTCGTTCTCGGACCACAGGCCCAGGTACCGCAGGACGAAGTACGCGCCGGTCAGGAAGGCCAGCGTGCCGAGCGCGGAGAGGCGCTTCACGCGCGGCTCCACACGCGCCATCCGGCGACGCTCGCCAGGGCCAGCAGGACGCTGAGCAGGAGGACGGTGAGGCCCGGTCGGCGCGCACCCTGGAAGAGGGCGGCGGGGTCCGTGAGGCGCGCGTCGCCGGGTGGAAGGTCGGCCATGCCGAGCTGCAGGTCACGGGTTCCGGCGTGCAGCATCACCGCGGACTGTCCGGCGCGGGTGGGCGTCCACGCGATCCGGTACGTGCGTTCGGCGCTGCCGGGCACTTCGAGGGTCGGCCATTCGTGGACGGACGTACCGTTCACGCGGAGGGTCGCCGGGCCGCTCCAGACCTGCGAGCCGGTGTTGCGGAGGGTGACGTTCAGCCAGCCGGGGGTGTTGAGGGTGAGGCCGGATGCGGACGCCTCGCCCTCGAGTCGGGGCGGGGTCTGGGCGGTGACGGTCCAGCCGGCGGGCGTGACGGTCACGGTGTAGCGGCCCGGGTTCAGGGTGTCGAGTGCGGGAACCGTGAGCGCGCCGCTCGCGCGGCGGTCGTCACGGACGGTGAGGTCGAACTGTGCGCCGTCCGGGAGGGCGTGCAGTTCACCGACCTGCACGCCGAGGTACGTGCGGACCTGGCGGGCGGTGCTGGCGTTCGCCTGTCCCGTGAACCACGCCTGCAGGTCCGGGGCGGGCTGGTCGATGCGGTCGCCGGTGACGGCGCGGAAGGCGCGCCAGCTGGCGGCGTCGGTGGGGGGCGTGCCGGTCCAGCGGGCCTGGGGTGCGCTGGTGCGGGTGACGCTGAGTTTGCCGTCCGAGAGGAGCAGGACGGTCGAGCCGAGCCGCGCGAGTTCCTGCACGCGCTCACCGCGGTCCTGCAGGCGCCAGTGGTTCACGTACGCGCTGCCCGCGATCGCGTGCACCTGCAGCTGCTGGCCCTGGGTGACGGGCCACGCGCCGCCCTCGGCGTGCAGCAGGTGCACGCGTCCGTCGACGCTGCCGAGGTACAGCTGCGGCCTGGAGGTCGTCGTGTACCGGTACTCGCCGCGGAACCCGTCGGGGATGTGGCCGAACGCGCCGGGGTCGGCGGTGGCGGTCGTGCCGAGCAGGTACGGGAGGCCCAGTTCGCGCGGCGAGTACGTGTAGATGCCTTCGGAGGATTTCGGGGTGAGGCGTTCGCTTTCGGTGGCGACGAAGGTCACGACGGGCCACGCGCGGTCCGTCACCCAGGCGGGGTATGCCTCGTACGTGGGCGTGTCGACCGTCACGGTACCGCCCGCGACGCGGTTCGTGCCGGTGTAGGGGGCGGAGCCCTGCACTTCGATCTTGTAGTTCCAGCGCTGGTCGCCCGGCGCGTTCCGCCAGGAGTAGCGCACCGTCTGGAAGTCCTGCGGGATGGTGTTGCCCCTGAGGCGGGCGTCGACGCCGGTGGAGTACCGGTCGAGCGGGAAGTACCGTTCGGTGCGCAGGATCATGTTCGGGTGGCCGTCGCCCTGGCCGGACAGGTCGTAGAACGCGAAGGGCGACTCGAAGTCCGTGAGGTTCCGTCCGTTCCGGGCGGCGTTCAGGCTGTACAGCGCGTACGCGCAGTTCTGGTTGCGGACCGCCACGAGTTCCGCGAAGTGCGTGACGCGGCCCCGGGTCCAGTCGACGCCGACGGGGCCGCGCAGCTGTCCGGCGGGCTGTTCGTACGCGGCCTGCGCGGCCAGGAACGGCCATTCGGGTGTCACGCCGAGGTTCAGGGTGGTCGGCGTGACGCACTTGCGTTCGGCGTAGTTGTACCGGATGTACCCGCTCGTCCCGAAGTCCGGCAGGAGGCGGCGGTCGTCCCAGCCGGGCAGGCCGCTCGCGTCGGGGCGGACGCGGACGTCGACGGCCGCCTCGCCGGGGCGGATGCGCGCGCCGGACCCGATTGGGCCGCGCGCCGGGTCGTACGCCTGACCCCACATGGCGTACGCCTGGCCGTACACGTGGACGTCCAGGGCGTAGTTCGGGCGTTCGTTGCGCACCCACCAGCCGCCGTGCGCCGTCATGACGAGCGCGGGTTTGAGCGTGGCGGGCAGGGTGACGGTGTCGCCCGTCACGGTGGCGGGCACGGACGGGCCGTTCAGGGTGGAGGTGTCGTACACGCGGGCGGTGGCGTTCCCGCCCTGCGGGTGGTCGAGCTGCACGGCGAGCCGCACCTCGCCGGACGGAACGTGCGTGTACAGCAGGGTGCCGTGTCCAACGGCGCCCGCCGCGAGCTGTGCGAGCGGGACGGTCCCGTGGTACTGCATCTTCAGGCCGGCCGGGAGGGCGTCGTGGATCGGGGCGGTCGGGGTGGCCTTGACCGGGCTGGGCGCGGTCGTGACGGTCGCGGTCGGGGTGGGGGCGCTGCGCGGCGCGGCGGCAGCCCAGGAGAGCAGCATGCCGGCCGTGACGGCGAGCGCCGCCGCACGGGAGGTCGTGTGTACACCGGGGTGGAGGGAAGGGTTCCGCATACGTGTCACCTGTGGGGGGAGGGGAAGGAGAGGACGGCAGGGGCGCGACGTGAGCAGCGAAGGGACGTGGGGGGGAAGCGCGGCGACGGGACCTTCACCCGGGATGCAGTGGGGGCGTCACCAGGGCGTCTGGCCGCGCAGGATGTCGCGGCAGGCCTTGAGGGACGCCCACAGGTCCCCGGCGGTGTGTACGGCACTGCCGAGCACGCTGGGCGCAAGGCCCGCCTGGCGTTGAAGGCGGGTGCGGCCGATCACGGCGTGCGCGAACAGCAGGGCCGCGAGCACGGCCAGCGGCGGGAAGAGCGGCGAGGCGAGCAGCAGTCCGCTCAGCACGAACGGGACGGCCAGCGTCCGCTGCACGGCGCGCACCTCCTGCTCGGCGCCGTAGCGTCGGCCGAGCAGGTAGGCGTTCCGCAGCCAGCGCGCCTGCTTGTGGGCGTACACGCGGACGGTGTCCGGGTACTCGCTCTCGATGCGCGGTCCGGGCGCGAAGGTGATGCGGTGCCCGGCCTGCGCGAGGACTTTCGCGAGGGTGTAGTCGGTGCCGGACGGTGCGGGGACCGAGAAGGCGCGCGTGCCCTTCAGGGCGTCGCGGCGCACGGCGGCACTGCGGCCGAGCAGGCCGTCCACCGGTTCCGCACGGCCGGGCAGGGTGGCCACCTCGGTCGCGTAGTGCGAACGGACGAGCGGGATGCTCAGCTGCGCCCGCAGCGGCATGGACGCGCCGGTCACGGCGGCGCTGCCGGACGCGTGGAGCGTGCCGAGCAGGGCCTGCACCACGTCATCCGTGAGGCGGCAGTCGATGTCGGTGAGCAGGATCACGTCGCCGTCGCTTTCCTCCAGGCTGCGTTCCAGGGCCTTCTGTTTGCCTTCGCCGGGCCGCTGTTCCAGCACCACGTGGTCCGGCGCGAGTCGGCGCGCGAGCTCGAGGCTGCCGTCGGGTCCGCCGACGCACAGCACGAGCTGCAGGTTCGGGTGCGTCAGGGCACGGAACGCCTCCATGAAGGGCGGCAGGTCGTTCGCGGCCTTCCAGCCCGGCACGAGCACGCTGACGCGTTCGGGAGTGACCGGGAGGGCGGGTGGTGCGGCGGTGTCGGTGGGTGCCGGGGGCGTGCCGGTCCGCCCGCGCCGCAGCTGCAGGGCCGTGAAGGCCGCGAGCGCGGTGAGGGTGACGGCGGTTCTGAGGTGTTTCATCGGAGTTCGGCCTCCTGGCCGGTCTGTGAAGCCCACACGGTCCCGCGGTCCCAGCGGTACAGTTCGTGGCCGGAACGGTCCGTCACGCGGACGCCTCCGGGATCGTCGTGGAAGGTGCAGGGCGTGCCGAGCCATGCCGCGTCCCGCTGCACGGCCGGCAGGCCCGCCGGGGCCGCCGGGACCGGGCCGTCCACGAGGTGCGCGAGGAGGCGCAGCACCTTGTCGTTCCAGCCGACCACGCCGAGCAGGTCACGCGGATCGGTGTGGCCGGGACGCTGCGTCACCTGCGCCGAGAAGCCCTCCGCGGTCGGGAAGGCGCCGTTGGGGAGCTGCGCGTCCAGCAGGCGGGCGAGCGCGGCGTCCGGCACGGTGCGCCCGCCGACGTGCTGCGCGTACAGGATGTCGGCCGTCCCGGCGTACCAGCGCGGGTACTCGGCGCGCTGTCCGCCCGCGTACACGATCTGCGGCCAGCTGCCGTCGCGGTTCATCCAGCGGCCGAGCAGGTCGAGGATCCGTTCGGCCGCGCGGGCGTACTCGGGGCGTCCGAGCTGCTGCGCGCCGAGCAGGAGGGGTTCCACGCAGCGGGCGTTGTAGAACGGGAAGTACCGGCCGTCGCCGCGGCCCGCGCCGGGCGCGTACTGATGGACCTCGCCGCCGGGCTCCTGGTAGCGCAGCACGTCGTCGAGCGCCGAACGGGCGAGGTCCAGGTACGGTCTTCCGGCCGGTCCGAGCCGGTCCGCGAGCCGCAGGAGTGCCTGCGCGAGTGTCGCGAGCTTGTTCGGGACGCGTCCCTTCACGCTGCGGTGGTCGTTGAAGCCCTGCCCGTCCCAGAGCGCGGCGATCACGGCGTCCAGGTTGTCGCGCGCCACCTGCAGGTACACGTCCGAGTGCGGGAGGCTGTCGAGCGCGTCCAGCAGGCCCAGGCTCGCGGCGGCCTCGTGCGGGGTGCCGAGCGTGCCGGGGTTGATCTCGAAGCGGGACGCGCGGTACAGGCCGTCCGGGCCCTGACCGTGCCGGAGGTCCTCGGCCGCGAGGATCGCCCGCTGCCGCCACACGTCGTCACGCGTCCGGACATGCAGCGCGTGGTACCCGACCAGCAGGCCCTCGTACCGCCAGTCGAGCCCGGGACCGGCATACAGCATCCGGTTCTGCCAGTAGTGCGCGACCGGTCCGCCGTACCCGCCGTCCTGACGCATGCTCTGCAGCCACGCGTCGAGGCGCGTCACGGCGCCGGTCACGCGCGCCGTGACGGCCGACGGGGCCGCGGCCGTCACGCGCGCCTCCAGATGGAGAGCACGTAGTACGCGGGCACGCGTTTCACGCTCACGAAGGAGCGCCGCATCGCGAAACCCGCGCGGTCCGCGAGGTCCGGGCGGCGCGCCAGGTACGCCAGGCGAATGCCGGCCCCCCAGGCGCGGACGCCCCAGGTAAGCAGGTACCGGGATTCCTGCAGCGTGAAGCGGGCCGGGAGGGGCGGCACGTCCCGCAGGGCGCGCGGGGCGAGCGGACCGCCGTGCAGCACGGCCACCCACTGCGCGCCGTTCAGGTCGTGTTCGTTCACGCCGCGGAAGTCGAGCGCGGCGACCCCGGTGTCGTCGGCGTGCGCCGGGGTGAGCCAGCCGCGCAGTTCCGCCTCGGCCTCCAGGCCGGGAGCGGGCAGGCGCGCCTGCAGGAAGCCGACCCCGGCGAGCGCGGCGCGGCTGAACACCTGGTCGAGCAGGTACGACCACGCGAGTTCGTGGGCGCCCTCCACCGCCGGGACGAGCGGGTGGTGGCGCGTGACCGTCTGCACCTGCATCTGGGCGGTCTGCGTGCGGACGTTCAAGCGGTCACCTGCGCGTACAGGCCTTCGAGGGTGGACGCGATGACGTTCCAGTCGTACAGGCGGTGGACCTTGGCCCGGCCGCGCGCGCCCATCTCGCGCGCCTGCCCGGGATCGCCGAGCAGCGTCGCGAGGGCGCGCGTGAGGCCGTCCACGTCGCCCGGCTCGACGAGCAGGCCGTCACGGCCGTGCTCGACGACGGTCCTGACGCCCGGCAGGTTGGACGCGATCACGGGCGCGCCCGCCGCCATCGCCTCGATGAGCACCATGCCGAACGCTTCACCCTGCGTGGTGCTCGGGAGGACGCCGACGGTCGCCTCGCCGTACAGGCGTGCGAGTTCCGCGGGCGGAACACGGCCCGCGAAGCGCACCCTGCCTGGCGCGATGCGTGCCGCGAGCGCCTCGTACTCGCCGCGCAGGTCGCCGTCCCCGACGATCACGGCGCGCGCGTCCGGGAGGCGCGACACGGCCTCGATCAGGACGCGGACGCCCTTGAAGTGGTGCGCGCTGTCCAGACCGCCGACCAGCAGCGCGTACCGTTCGCCGCTGCGGGTGCCGGGCAGGAACTGCTGCACGTCCACGCCGTTCGGGAGGACCGCGAAGTTCGCGCCGCGCGGCGTGGTGCTGCTGAAGAAGGAGTGCTCGGCGTAGTCGCGGGACGTGCCGAGCAGCAGGTCCGCCTGGCGCAGCACGAGCGGCTGACTGGTGGCCGTGTACGCCCGGAAGATCAGGCCGCGCGCGCCGCCGGCGAGCAGGTCGTTGTGGTACGTGATCATGAGCGGGATGCGGTAGCGGCGCGCGGCGAGCGCCGTGAGTTCCGCTCCGAAGATGAACGGGTAGTGCAGGTGGATCGCGTCGAAGCCGCGCAGGGCCGACACGAGGCCCGGCGTGAGCGGCGCGTTCCCGATCCGGAACACGGCGGGCAGTCGGCGCACCTCGAACGGGAACTGCATCTCGGCGTCCCTGGGGGTGCTGGCCGTGAACACCACCACCTCGTGTCCGCGTTCGTGCAGCAGGCGGGCGTTGTGGTACGCGACGTTGCCGGTGCCGGCCCAGTAGGGCGGGAAGGTCGCGGTGACGTGCGCGATCTTCATGCGTGCCTCCGCAGGGAGAGCGGGCGCAGCAGGGCGTACACGGGCGTGGTGACGGCGTTCAGCGCGCGGCTGGCGAGGCCGCCCGTGAGCTGCGCGAACGGCAGGGTGAGGGCCGCGCCGTCCAGCAGGTCCGCGTCGCTGCAGGTCCGGCGTCGCTGCACCTCGCGGCGTGCCCGGCGGATGCCGGGCGCCTGCTGCCACAGCCAGACGTACACGCGGAAACGCTGCCGGGCGTACTCGGCGCTGCGGACCGCGTACGCCCACGTGGCGAGTTCGGTGAGCAGCAGGGCCGGGAGCAGCTGCACGAGCGTCGACGCGCTCAGGGTCTTGAAGAGGGTGAGGAGGCGGTTGCGTTCCAGGTAATGGAGCTTTCGGGGCGTCATGCCGAGCGTGTAGTGATGCGTGACGGACGCGTCCGCCTGGCACAGCAGCCGGTACCCGAGCAGCCGGGCGCGCAGGGAGAGGTCGGTGTCCTCGTGGTACATGAAGTACTGCTCGTCGAAACCGCCCAGCTCCACGAACGACGACGTGCGCGCCAGGATCGCCGCGCCGGACAGCAGCGGCACGGTGTGCAGTCCGCCGTAGGCGGTCGGGGCCTCGCCGAGGCCCAGGCACCACGTGAGGCCGGTGTAGTGCATCTCGTTGCCGCAGGCGTTCACGCGGCCGTCCGGCTGCACGAGTTTCGGGGTGATGAAGGCGTCCGGGTACGTGATCGCGGTGCGCAGCAGGAGGGAGAGGGCGCCGGGCGAGACCTCGGTGTCGGGGTTGAGGATCAGGGCGTACGGCGTGGAGGTGTGGGCGAGGCCGAGGTTGTTGCCGCCCGCGTACCCGGTGTTGGCGGGATTGCGCAGGACCGTGACCTGCGGCCAGCGCTGTGTGAGCCATTCGGCGACACCGTCGTGCCCGTGGTTGTCGATCACCAGGATGCGCGGCGTGTGGTCGGGGTGCTGCACCAGGGTGGGCAGGCAGCGCTCGAGGTCCGGGCGGCTGCCGTAGCTGACGATCACGACGGTGAGGAGCTGCGGCAGACTCGTGGGCGGGTCGGTGTGGGGAGTGTGGGTCATGGTCGCTCCGGGAGGGTGGGTGTGGGGGTCGGCGTGCTGGCGGTGGCCGGTCCGAGTGTCACGATGATGCCCTGCCGCATGTGTCGGAAACGTTAACGAACGTGTCTGCACCGAGGATTTCCTTGACGCGCCGTGCGGGCGGCGTGCCGGATCGCCGGGGGGAGTGGCGGGTGACCCGGGGAGGACCGGAGTGAGCGGCGGACCTGCGGACCATGAGTGTCTTCATCTTCCTTCATGAGTGGGGGTGTGGAGGCGGGGTCTTCCGATTTACGGTTTCTGTTCCCTGGCACACCAAATGCACACCACACGGCGTCGCGGGGCGTAAAAGAAACGTAAATCCAAAATGCGGCTGGAGCCGCGCCGGGACGGCATTTATCGCCACTTGACGGGAGGGACGGGAGGACCTAAAGTGCAGTTACCCTCATCAGGGCTGTGGAGTAATTCACACTTCCGAACCGCCTCACATCGCCCGACAGCAACGAAGTGAACTCTCATCAGGCCCTGATGGGGCCGGGACGTCACACCTCGATTCCACCGTTTCGTCGTACCACGTTACCCAGGGAGGGAATTATGAACGAAGAGCGTCAAGTCGAAGAGCGCAACGAGCAGCCGAAGGTGCGGCAGGAGTACCAGACCCCCACGCTGGAAAGCCTGGGCGAATGGAAGGAACTCACCCGCACGCTCCCCGGCACCGGATTCGGTGGCGGGCAGGGCGGCTGACCGAAGCACACCACGCACAAGGGCCACACGCCCTTGTCGAGGGAAGGATTCACGACGCGGAGCCTCGGGGAAGAGACCGCGACGTATGGAGGGGAACAACGTGAAACGATTTGTCCTTGGAAGTCTGATGATCGCCGGACTGGCCGCCTGCGGTCAAACCACCACCACCACGACCACCCCCGCCGCCGACACGCAGCCTGTCGTGCTGGGCTTCGCGGCCGTCACGTTCACCGACGTGAACACCGACCACATGACGGTCTCCGTCAAGACCAGCTCCGTCGCGGACGGCGTGGCCGGACTCGACTCGCAGGTGCTCAGCCGCCCCGCCGGCATCACGATCTCGCAGTCGGTCATCCGTGGCGCGTTCCAGGACGCCACCAACCGTTACCTGTACACCACGCTCGACGTGAGCAACAGCACCAGCAGCACGTACAAGAACGTGACGCTGCTCGGCTACAACGTGCCCGGCTACAACGTCGGGGACACGTCGCTCGCCAGCGCGACCCGCCAGGACGGCGCGGTCGTCGATCAGGCGCAGGCCCGCACCATCGCGCCCATCAACACCCGCGTGGAAGACCCGAACACCGGCGACGCCACCATCCCCAACCTGAAGGCGGACTTCCAGGTGTACAGCGAGAGCTACATCCAGAACATCACCGACTTCATGAACACCCGCTACGGCGCGGCTTCCACGGCCTTCCCCTTCGGCTTCGTGGCGCGCAGCAGCACCGCCAAGACCACCTCCCGCAGCATCGCGCCCGGCAGCAAGACCGGCCAGGTGAGCGTGGCGTTCGTGGCGCCCGACAGCACCCCGCTCAACCAGGGTGACGATGTCCGCACCTTCACCTGGTACGGCATCATCACGGCGGACGCCGTCACGACCGCCTCCGCCGACTCGCTCGAGAACACCCTCGACCGCGCCTGCAGCGTCGTCACGAACTTCGGCGGCAGCGAGGTGCACGGCTTCAACACCCAGACGGGCGGTGCGCTCTGCACCAAGAACACGGTCGCCAGCGCCCGCATCGCGGGTGACGACAGCGCGCCCGCCACGGCCGTCATCACGCACTGACCGCAGGTTCACTGAAGGCAGGGGGGCCCGCACCGCGCCGCCCTGCCTCAGTTCACGAAGACACGAGGCGAAGGTCCAGCCGCACGGCATGATCCGGGGGGAAGCATGACGAATTACACCAACATCAAAGAAACGGAACGGCCGGGACTTCTCGGCCCTCGGTCCACGGGCATCGTGGCCGTGATCCCGGCATTTAACGAAGAACGGTTCATTGCCAGCGTGGTGTTTACCACCCTTCAGTTCGCGGACAAGGTCATCGTGGTCGACGACGGCTCCAGTGACCGCACCGCCAGCCTCGCCGAGAAGGCGGGCGCCATGGTCGTCCGCCAGCCGCTCAACATGGGTAAGGCGCAGGCCCTCAACGCGGGCTTCAAGGCCGCCCGCCGCCTGGAGAACGTCGCCGTGGTGGTGTGCCTCGACGGTGACGCGCAGCACGACGCGCGCGACATTCCGGCCGTGGTGGCGCCCGTCCTGGCCGAAGAGGCGGACGTCGTGATCGGCTCGCGCTTCCTCGACATCAAGAGCGACATCCCCGCGTGGCGTCAGGTGGGGCAGCACACGCTCACCACCGTCACGAACATCGCGAGCGGCGTGCACACCACCGACTCGCAGAGCGGCTTCCGGGCCTTCTCGCCCGCCGCCGTGGAGGCGCTGCACTTCACGAGCACGGACCTGTCGGTCGAGTCGGAGATGCAGTTCCTGTTCCGGCCCGCCGGACTGCGCGTGGTGGAAGCGCCCGTGAACGTCCAGTACCTGGACGGCAACAAGCGCAACCCCATGATTCACGGCCTGCAGGTGCTCGACGCGCTCCTGAGCCTCGTGGCGCGCCGCCGCCCGCTGATGTTCTTCAGCCTGCCGGGACTCGTCAGCACCCTGATCGGGCTGCTGCTGAGCGTGTACCTGGTGCACACCATGATGGTCAGCGGCAACCTGCCGGTGGGCCTCGCGGTGCTCGTGGCGTTCCTGGTGTCGGGCGGCATCACGGTCGGCGTGACCGGGATCGTGCTGCACAGCATGCACAAGTTCGCGGAACGCGTGGACCAGGACGTGCGGCAGTCGCTGAGCATCTACCTGGAGCGCGTCACGAACTGAGCCGGTCCTCTCCCCTGCCCGCATCCCTGTCACTCCTGAATTCCGTCCCTCACCTGACAAAGAGAGCGCCGCATGACTCACCCGACCGAACAGCAGTACACCGCCATTCCCTCGATCGTCGCCACCGACCTTGAAGACGAACTGGTCCTGCTGGACCCGGCGACGCAGCAGATCTTCAGCCTGAACGCCTCCGGTCGGGCCGTCTGGCTGGCCCTCCCGGCCAGCGAGACGCAGCTCTCGCAGCGGCTCACCGAGGCGTTCGACGTGACGGCGGAGCAGGCCCGGGAGGACGTCTCGGGCCTGCTCCGCCGCCTGACGTCGGCGGGGCTCGTCCGTGCAGGCTGACGGCAACGCCCGGCCCGGAACGCTCCCGAACGTCCCGGGCACAGGGGGGACGGTCAACGTGCTCGGCTGCACCCTCGATCTCGGTGACTGCCCGGACGCGTTCCGGCCGTACGTGCTGGAGGACTGGGCCTTCACGGACCACGGGCGCGAGGCGTCCGGGCGCGTCATCGTGCTCGGCCCCACGAACGGCGCGCCGAAGGCCCTGCCGGACGCGGCGCGCGCCGTGACCGTGCACGCCATGCAGCAGCAGATCCCGCTCGGCGTGCACGAGGACGCCGTGACTTACGCGCCGCGCGGCGAGGTGCTCCTGCGCGCCGATTACCTGCCGGGGACCGTCACGGTGGGCCTGGCGCCCTCGGCGGTGCCGGACCGCGCGACGCTCGCGGCCCTGAAGGTCATGATCGCCGAGGGCGTCCGCCGCAGTGGCCTGCTTCCGCTGCACGCGGCGGTCGCGGCGCGCGGCGACACGACCTGCGCCTTCATCGGGCCGAGCGGGACGGGCAAGAGCACCACGCTCCTGCGCGCCCTGCAGGCCGGATGGACGGCGCTGGCCGAGGATTTCGTGTGGCTCGACCCGGCCACCGCGCAGGTGTACGGCTGGGACCGTGGCATGCGCCTGCTGCAGGACAGTCTCGCGCACCTCCCGCCGAACCTCAGGCAGCGCGAATGGGCGCGGCACGCGGACGGGAAGGCGTGGCTGCCGTTCGAGGCGCTCGTGGACGCGGACGTCGCCTTCGACCCGCACGGACGCACCCTCACGCAGGTGGCGGTGCTGTCGCGCCGCCCGGAAGACCCGTCCGAGTGGCTGAGTATGCCGCGCCTGGAGGCCGTGCGCGCCTTCTGGGAGGCGGCCGGGCTGCCCGTCACGGACGCCGCGGCGAGCGGCACCGCCAGCCAGATCAGCCGCGTGCTGCCGCGCCTGAAGTTCTCGCGCCTGGTGCTGGGCCGCGGCCCGCTCCCCCTATGATGGCCGCGATGAACCCCCGTGACGCGCGGCAGATCGCGCTGTTCGTGCAGGGCGACGTGAGTGACGCGCCGCCCGCGGATCAGCTCAGGCAGCACCGCCTGAGCGCCCTGGCGTTCCACCGCCTGGACGCCTCGCATCCCACGCGGGCCGAGGTGCGCGCCGACTACCGTGAACTCGTGCTGCGCAGGCAGATCGTGCTCGCCGAACTCCGGCCCCTGCTGGACGCGTGGTGCGCGGAGGGCCTGCAGGTGATGGTCTTCAAGGGCTACCACCTCGCGGAGTACGTGTACGAACGCCCGGAACTGCGCCCCTACGGGGACGTGGACGTCCTCATCCGGCCCGAGCAGGCCGAGCGGGCCTCCAGCACCGCGCAGCGTCTCGGGTACCGGGTCACGTGGCAGGCGTCCGACTCGCTGGAGCCGCACAAGCACGAGCTGCTGCACCTGCTGAGCCCCAGCGGTCAGGTCGTGCTGGACGTGCATTCGCGCCTGCTGCACAACACCCTGCGCGGCAGTGCCCGCCAGCAGCGCATCACGGACGCCGTGTGGCGCCAGGCCGTGCCGGTTGACCGCTCGGGTCTGCTCGGGCCGGCGCCGGTCGATGCGCTGCTGGTGGGCCTGATCCTCAACCGGCTGTGGGTGCCGGAGCAGTGGGTGATCAAGGCGCAGGACCTGCTGGACTTCCGTGCGCTGGTCGAGCGGGCGGGCGTGACCGAAGCGCAGCTGTGGGCGCGGGCCCGGCAGTTCGGGTGCACGCAGACGGTCCGGCAGTTCCTGCGGCGCTGCGACGGGTTCACGAACCGCATCGACCTGAGTGCCGTGACGCCCACCCAGCGCGCCCGCTGGGACGTGGAACTGCTGCAGGAGCGGGGCTCGGTGACGGGAGAGTACGCGCTGGCGCTCGCCGCGAAACTGCCGGAGGTGGCGGTGGACGTCGCGGCGGCCCTGCCGGGCGTGCTGTACGTGCTGTGGCTGCTGCGCCGCACGCCGGACCTGCCGACGCTGCTGCGGCGCGTCACGCCGCCGACCGCAGCGGCGAGAGAGGTCCCGGACCGGGAGCGTCAGCGGCTCGTGCGGGGCGTGCATCTCGCGCTCACGCTGCTGCGCGTCCGGCCCGGCGGGAACTGCCTGCCGCGTTCGCTGGCGCTGTACCGCGCGTACCGTCTCGCGGGACTGCCTGCCGTGCTGACCTCGGGCGTGCGGCGCAGCGCGCAGGGCATCGACAGCCACGCGTGGGTGGAACTGCACGGCGCGCCCATCAACGATCCCTACGCCCACGAGAATCCTGGCCGCTACCGCGTGAACCTGAGGTATCCCCTTGACTGACCTGAATCCTCCCGTCACACCGGGCCGCACGCCCGCCTCCCGGGGAGCCGTGTGGACTCGCCCCGACCTCCTCCTGGGCGTGCTGACGCTCGTCCTGCTGGCCGTCTCGCTGCGCGGCTGGCCCGGCGCCCTCGGCGCGCTGCGCGTCCTGGCGGGCGCGGTCGCCGTGCTGTGGCTGCCGGGGTATGCCCTGACGCTCGCCCTCTTTCCGGCACGGAAGCAGCTGCGCGTCATGGAGCGCGCCGCATTGAGCGTGGGACTCTCCGTCGGCAGCGTCGCCCTGCTGGCCCTGCTGGTGAGCCGACTCGGTTTCGGGTTCACGCCCGGCATGATGCTGCGGGCGATCGCAGTCTGGTCGGCGCTGTTCGCGGGCGCCGGCCTGTGGCGCGCGTCGCGGGTCGCGGCGCCGTTCACGGTCCGCTGGGAGCACGCGCCGGTCCGCTGGGCGCTCGGCTCGGTCGTCGCGCTGGCGGCAGGGATGGCCGTGGTGGTCAGTCTGGTGTACTGGCTGCAGCCGCGCGTGCCGACCTCGGAGTTCTACGCGCTCGGCAGCCAGGGACGCATGGAAGGCTACCGCGTGTCGGGCACGCCGGGTGAGCGGCTCAGCATCCCGGTCCGATTCACGTACCACGGCCGCGAGCCGGGCACGTTCCGTGTCGGTGCGGACGGCAGTGCCCCGCAGCGCGTCGGTCCGCTCACGGACGGGCAGACGTGGTCGGGAAGCGTGCCCGTCCAGCTGCCCAGGACGTCCGGCGCGTACAGCGTGGTGCTGCGCGCGGAAAACCAGGCGAACACGGCCGAGCAGCGTCGACTGGAGTTCAGCGTCGACGTGAATGCGGCGCCGTGACACGCACCGCGCCGAGCCTGAAGTGAAGGTCCGGCGTCGCCCTCACCTCCGGCCCCTGCCTGTCCTCACGTCCTTCCCCGTTTCCTGCAGGAGCCTCCCATGACCCTACTCATCGACGCGTCCCCGCTTCAGTCCGAGCACCGCCTCCGCGGCGTCGGCGCCTACGTCCGGTCCCTGGTGGGCGCCATCGAGCGCCTCGACGTGCGGCCACAGTACCTCGCGTCCACGCAGGGAGACCTGCCGGACCTGCCGCCGGAACGCGTGACGCGCGTGTACAGACCGCACCGCCCCGCGCAGGTGTACTGGATGTACAACGAGGTCGCGCTGCGCGCCGGTCTGGCCCGCGTGCGGCCCGCGGTGTTCCTGGCGCCGGACTTCAACGGACTGGTGAAGAACCCCTTCGGGCTGACGGTGTCGGTCCTGCATGACCTGACGCACCTGAAGCTCGCGAGGACGGAACCGCCGCGGGGACTGAGCGAGCGGCTCGACGTGCTGCGCTGGCAGGTGTACCAGGCCAAGCTGCAGCGCGCCGACCGGATCCTCGCGATCAGCGAGAGCGCCCGCAACGATGCCGTGACCCTGCTCGGCATCGATCCTGACCGGGTGCACGTCGTGCATCACGGCGTGGATCATGAGCTTTTCCGGGACGTGCGCGGTACGGGCCCGTACGCGGACAGCCCGCCGTACCTGGTGCACCTGGGCGGCCGCAACGACAACAAGAACCAGGCGAGGCTGCTCGAAGCGTTCGCGGAGGTCGCCCGGACCGAGCCGGACCTGCAGCTGTACTTCGCCGGGCCGTGGTCGGCGGGCGATCACGCATGGCTGGAGCGGGAGGTGACGCGCCTGCACCTGACGGGCCGCGTCCGGCACCTGGGGTACGTGCCGCACGGGGACCTGCCGGGCCTGTTCGGGAACGCGGCCGCGTTCGTGTTCCCGTCGCTGGAGGAGGGGTTCGGACTGCCGGTCCTGGAGGCGATGGCCAGCGGAGCGGCCGTGATCACGTCCGACCGTTCCTCGCTGCCGGAGGTGGCGGGCGACGCGGCCCTGCTGGTCGACCCGCTCGACCCGGGAGCCATCCGGGACGCGGTGCTGGCGGTGCTGCACGGCGAGGGCGTCGCGGACGGCCTGCGGGCGCGTGGTGTCGCCCGCGCGCAGGGCTTCACGTGGGCGGCCACCGCGCGCCGCACCATGAGTGTGCTGGGGCTCGCATGAAGGTCGGGTTCCTGACGTACGGGATGGAGCACTCGCTCACCGGGATCGGGCGGTACACGGTGGAACTCACGCGCGCCCTGCGGGACCTGGACGCCGGGCTGGAGATCACGCTGCTCAACCCGTACCGCGACTCGAAGCTCGGGTGGTACGAGGAGTTCCCGACGCATCCGGTGCCGAGACTGCAGAAGATCTACGGTGCGGCCGCGCTGGGGAGCGTCGACCTGCACCGCGCGGCGCAGACGCTGGGCCTGGACATCGTGCACGACCCGTGCGGGATCGCGCCGTTCATCGGGCAGCGCGGCGCGTACCGGCGCGTGACGACCGTACACGACGCGGTGCCGCTCGTGTACCCAAACACGCAGCCGCTCGCGACCCGCATGATTTTCCGCACGCTGGTCCCGGCGGCCCGCTGGACGACGGACGCGGTCCTCACCGTGAGCGAGGCGTCCGCGTCGGACCTGACGCGCCTGCTGGGCCTGCCGAGCGAGCGGGTCCACGTGACGCCGTGCGGCGTGCGGATGCCGGAAGCGCAGACACCAGACGCCCTGGCCGAGGTCCGGCGGCGCATGAATGTCCCGGAACGGTACCTGCTGTACGTGGGGGCGCTGCACCCGCGCAAGAACCTGAAAGGCGTCCTGGAAGCGTACACGCTGCTACGGGAGCGGCTGAGCGCGGCGGGCACGGACGAGGTGGGCCTCGTGATCGTCGGTCCGGCCTCGTGGGGTTCCCGGGCACGTGAGGAGCTCGGGCAGGCGTTCGACATGACGGGCGTGCAGTTCACGGGCTTCGTGACGGACGAGGACCTCAGCGCCCTGTACTTCGGGACGCTGGGCCTGGTGTACCCCAGTTATTACGAGGGGTTCGGACTGCCGGCCCTGGAGGGGATGGCGCACGGCGCGCCGGTCATCACCTCGAACACCAGTTCGCTGCCGGAGGTGGTGGGGGACGCGGCCCTGACGGTGGACCCGGCCCGTTCAGATGAGATTGCGGACGCGATGCACCGTCTGGTGACCGACCCGGCGCTGCGCGCGTCGCTGTCCGGGCGTGGGCGCGAGCGCGCGCGGACCTTCACGTGGCAGCGCATGGCGGAGCAGACGCTGGCGGTGTACCGGTCGATCCTGCAGGCCTGACCCGGCCGGGCGAGGCTGTAACGTTCCGGAGTGTGCCCCGTTCACGTTCTTTAGCGGAGGTGTTACGGGCACGGCCGATAATGAGGGCAGATGCGGCCCATTCTGCTTTCGTCCTCCTGATCAGCCGCGAACGTTGTGACCTGATTGCGTGGCACTGGCCTCATCCTGGCAGCCGTTGAGACTCGGGTCGTTCCAGGACCCGCCTCTCGTTCCCCGACTTCGGTCATCGGATGCACCGTGGTCATTCGAGTGTCGCGCTTTTCATCGTTTTGAGTGCTGTTGACAGAGGAGAACGTTATGAGAGATTCAGGGATGAAGAAGATCATGCTGACGGTGTTCGGAATGATGTGCTGGGCGCAAGGGCAGACCAACGCCCCTGCCGTTCCCGTGAGCGTCCCGCCCGCGCAGCAGGCGGCCCCCACCGTCACGCAGGAACTGCTTGTCCAGCCGAGCCGGCTCGAGGGCCGCATCGCGCCGGGCAACAAGCTCGTCAACATCGGCTTCACCGTCTTCAGCCGCACCGCCACCGAGATCTACGTGAAGTCCAGCGATCCCCGCCTGCTGATCAGCGCCGGAGAGAACGGCAAGGTCCGGGTCGGCGCGAACGTCCTGCAGAACATCAACTGCGTCGTCACGGAACCGCACAGCGGCACCCTGACCATTACGAACGCGGACGGCGCCGTCCTCGCCACCCTCCCCTACCGCATCGACCCGCCCAAGGTCGTGAACCAGAGCGCCAGCCTGGGGTACAACGTGTTCGGGAAGGCCGTCAGTGCCGGCTACTCGCTCTCGAACGTGCCCGAGTCGCCCCTCGATCCCGGCTGGTCCCTGAACTTCGGGATCGGCTACGACTTCAACATCTCGCGGATCAACTCCGGTACCGTCGGCGTCTCGGTCCGCTGGTAAACGCCGCGCACGGCAGGCAGAAGGAGAGGCGACCGTGGTCGCCTCTCCTTTCCTTTCCGATCTGCGTGTGGTGGTCTACCAGGGTTGACCGTTACCGGGGCCCTGGGCGGCGCTCAGTTGGCCGCGCCGATGCTGTTCTCAAGGGACTTGCCGGGGGCGAGGAGTTTACCGCCGCAGCCCATCTCGCCGCGCCAGGCGTCCAGCGTGAAGCAGGTCACTTTATCCACACCGCTCTTGAGCACGAAGCCGGGAGCGATGTACTGCTGCACGGCGCCCGCGTCGGTGGCCTTCAGGAAGCGGGTCCCGTCCGCGCTGGTGTAGAAGGTGCCCTGCGTCTGGCCGGTACCGGACACGATGATGTCGGAGTTGGTGACGACGCGGTGGTCGGAGCCGGTGTTGCCTTCACGCTTCACGAGCGCCGTGCACTCGACGGTGGCGCAGGCCGTGATGGGATCCCCCGTGTCGAAGGTCAGGTCCTTCATGGTGACGCCGAGCTTGAGCATGCTGGAGTCCATCCGCCAGGGCTCGTAGCCCTTGTTGGGGTTGAGGTTGATCATGCGGGCACCGAAGCTCGGTGTGACCGCCGTGGCGGGCGCAGCGCAGCCGGTGATCTGGTAGGCGTTCTTGAGCTGCGTGACCATGCCCCGGCCGAAGTTGCCCATGAAGTGCAGGTTGACCTTGAGGACGTTGTTCTGCACGTACGCCATGTCGACCGTGTGCATGCTGACGCAGGCGCGCCCGATGCCGCCCGTGCCGAAGTGGTGCGTGAGCACCCAGTACCCGCCGGCCGGTGCCTTGACGACGCTCACCTTGAAGCCCGCGTGCGGTTCGGACATGCCGTCCTTGCCCGCGGTGTACATGAAGGCCGGGCTGTACACGCTGCCCGCGACGGAGGGGTCGCTGCCGTGCTCGTGGTTGAAGTAGCACCAGTACACCGGATCGATCTGCGGGTGCCAGGTCCGGTACTGCACGCCGTCCGGACCGGCCGTCATGTACAGGTCGTGCACCCAGGCGGGGCAGGTGCTGTTCGCGACCGGCACCTCGTTGCCCGCGGGAACGACGGGCGCAGCGGACGGCTGACCGTTCTGCTCGGCGAGCATCACGATGTACGGGTTTTCGCCTCCCGGCTTGGCGGCGACGCCGCCGAGGTTCGTGACGCCGGCCGCGAAGGTCTTCTGGAAGGTGCGGATGGTTTCGGTCTTGCCGTTCGTCTGCGCCTGCAGGTCGGTGCCGTGCGTCCAGCCGCTCAGCCACGCGGGGACGTTCGCGCTGCGCACGCCGACGAGGACCGTGGCGGGGCGGTTGAGTCGCACCACGAACCAGTCGGGGCGCGTGTCGAGGGACGTAGTGCGGTTGTTGCGCGGCAGGAGCAGGTCCCATCCGGCGTACGGTCCGGCGTTGATCAGCGTACTCGGCTTGCCGTTGGAGTTGTAGGTGGTCGTCTCGATGGCGACGCCGTTCGTGACCTGCCGGGGACGGTAGACGGTCCCACCGTACTCCGGCTGTTCGTCCGTCCCGATCTTGCGGTTGACGCGGTAGCTGCCGACCAGGGTGGGAACGGCGCCGGCGACCCGGGTCACGGCGAGGCTCTGCAGGCTGGCGGTGTCGTCAGCTGGAGCTGGGCTGCTCACGAGCGGTCCGGCGGCGGCCTGCTCGTCGGCCGGGACGGTGGTGGCGTCGGTGTCGTCGGCGGCGGCGCTCATGTCCATGCCGGGCATGCTGGAGTCCATGGCGGGCGCGGTCGAGCTGGTCTGGTTGGAGCACGAGGCCAGCAGGCAGGTCAACAGAAGTAGTACCTTGTATTTCACAACTTCTCCTTGAATGTGCAACAGCGGAGGACTTCCGTGCAGCGCAGGCTGCCGAAACGTCGTTTGTCGGGGGTGTTCGTGCATGAAGAAGGAGGGGCGACTGCACGACTGACGTGGTGGAGAGAATCGGGTGCGTTGACCCTCGGGCTTCTTTCTCGGGGACATTATTGGACTCTTCATCTTTGGAGACCATGAGGAATCCAACATCCGTTGCCGAAAACCCCGAATTCGAGCGGCTCCGAAGCGAAAAACTCCACATCGTCAGCCCGTCTGATCTTTACGCTTGGCGTCAGTCAGGAAACTGTCAGACATCTTTTTCTCATATTTTGTTCATCTGAAAGTGATCTGAAACACTGTGAGCAACATACTCAACAGAGCGATTCCTGCCCAAAGCCAACGGCACCCTCAACCGAGGTCGTGCGAGCATCCTGACCCTCTGCGCGGCACCACAGGCCCATTTGCATTCCGTTCACGAGACGCCCGGTACCGTGGGGTATGAGAGCTGAACTGAAGGCACTGACCGGCGTGCGTGCCATTGCAGCAGCCACTGTGGTGCTCTACCACCTGATCGGGCAGTACCCCGCTATCACGGAAGACACATGGCCACAGCACGTCCTGCGTTTCGGAAGCAACGGCGTCGATCTGTTCTTCATGCTGTCCGGATTCATCATCGGGTACAGCTACCACCATGTGTTCGCCGATACACGCGCACACGCCCAGACTTACCTCGACTTCCTACGCAAGCGGCTCGCGCGCCTCCTGCCAGCTCACCTTTTCGCGCTGACGCTCATGTTGCTGCTCGGCGCCCTGCTCACCATACAGGGCACGCCTTTCCTGAAGACCAACCCACCGGGAGAATTTCTCGCCCAGCTGCTGCTCGTGATGGACTGGGATCCGCGTCATGAGGCGCGGTTGAGCTGGAACGTGCCGGCCTGGAGCATCAGCAGCGAGTGGCTCGCCTACCTGCTGTTCCCAGGTGTCCTGTATGCCCTGAGCAGGGTTCCGCGCGGAGCACTGCCGACCGTGTTCCTGGGCCTGCCGGTCCTGATGGCCTGCAGTTACGCGCTCGGGCCTGCCAACTACGGCATGATCCGCATCCTGACCGAGTTTCCCGCGGGGGTGGCCCTGTACCTGTACTGGCGTGGCCTGACCCCCGCCCAGACGCGCGTCTGGACGAACATCGGAACAGTCTGCGCCGTGCTGTACCTGCCGGCGGGCGTCCTGCTGGGCCTCGCGCACCTCAACGTTCGCTGGGCGGTGACGCTCGTTCCCGCGCTGCTCCTGGCGCTGGCGTGTGGACAGGGAACGCTCCCGCACCTGCTCGCACGCCCTGTGCCAGAATATCTGGGACGTGTTTCGTACTCGCTGTACATCACGCATTACGTCGTTCTGGCCGCCCTGAGGTTCACGTTCTTCACGGCGGTGGCCAGGAACAGCGTTCTCGTCACGGTGGGGCTCACCGTGATCGAACTGCTGGTCATCGCGGGCGTCGCGCAGTTCACGTACCGGTACGTGGAGGAACCGGGCCGCCGATGGCTCACCCGGAGGAGCGCGCGGGTCACGGCCGCCGCCTGAGCCTCGGTGCGTCCCTCAGGGGGCCGTGCCGAACTCCTGCACCCAGTACGTCGCGAAGAGTGTGCCGGGCCGTCCGTTCGTGACGGCCGCGCCGAAGCGCGTGTACGCGGGGTTCATGAGGTTCAGGCAGTGTTCGGGGCTGCCGAGCAGGGAGGTGACGGCTTCCTGCGGGGTGACGGCGTTGTACTGCAGGTTCTCCCCCACCCCGCCGGGGTAGCCGAGGCGGGCGGCCCGCTGCAGTGGGGTGGAGCCGTCCCCGGCGTGCACGTGCCCGCGGAAGTTGAGGCGCACCATGTCCTGCAGGTACGTGGCGCCCGCACGGGCGAGCACCGGGTCCCACGTGAGGGGCGTGGTGCTGTTCATGAGGGTCGTGCCGCACTTCTGGCCCTGGAAGCGGGCGCGGTTGGTGAGGGTGAGGAATTCGCTGAGCCAGCGGTCCGTCTGCCGGAGGTCGACGGCGTCCTCGCGGGCCGTGATGAGGACGACGCGGGTGTCGTCCGTCGCGAGGCCGTACTCGTCGAGGTCGGTCCAGTCGCCGCAGCGGTTCGCGAGCGCCGTCCTGAGCCAGCTGAGGTTCCCATGGTACGTCGCGGTGTAGAACTGCGCCTTCCAGCTGCGGTACGCGTGCCGCTGGAGCGCCTGGTCGGAGGTGTGGCCGTGCAGCATGTCGAGTGCGGCGAGGCTGAGCGGGGTGCTGAGCCGCACCTGCTGGCCGCAGGCGCTGTAGGTGGCCTGTGCGATGCGCGAGATGGCCTGCGCCTGAGCGCTCGTCGGGGAGGTGGCGGCGCGGGCAGCGGTCAGGAGCAGCGCGAGGGTCAGCAGGGCGGGGCGCACGTGTGGAGTCTAGCGGGGCTGCAACGCGCGGGCCGTGAAGAACCCGGGACGGGCGGGTGTGTGAATCGGGGGAGCGGGCAAGCGTCCTGCAGGGCGCTGTTCTGCCTGAGAGGCGGGCAAGCGTCCTGTACCTGTAGGGCGTCCGTTCTACCCAGGAAGGGCTGCCTCGGCTGTTTCCGGCATCCCTGGAATCGGATCAAGACCGGATCAGGTGCGGGCCGGACGCATCAGGGGGCGCGGTCCGGCAATCGATTGCGGCCCGGGCCGCGTTCAGAGGGCCTGCGGGAGGTCCGTGCCGGTCGTGGCGGGCTCGTCGGTCCAGCGGCGTTCGAGGAGCGGCGTGACGGCCGACAGCAGGCCCGCGCGCGTGAAGGGTTTCTCCAGCACGCCCGCCGCGCCGAGCGTCATGGCGTGCTGCTGCTCCTCGGGACGGCCGCTGGCCGTGACGACCATCACGGGCGGCCCGCCATGCAGCAGCACGCGCTCCAGCACGTCGTACCCGCTGAGGCCCGGCATGCCGAGGTCCGTCACGACGAGGTCCACGTCGGGCGTCCCCGCGAGCAGGTCGAGGGCTTCCTGTCCACTCGCGGCGCTGAGCACCTGAAAGGCCGCGCCTCTCAGGATGAAGCCCAACAGGTGGCGCAGGGCGGGGTCGTCGTCCACGACGAGCACCTTCTTCAGCAGGCCGGGCATGTGGTCCTCCCGGCCGTGTGGCGCGTGTGGGCGGAGTGTTCGGGGGTGACGGCGGCGGCGGTGAACCCTCCCTGACGTTCGTGACTCATGAGATCAGTGTAAGGATGGCCTTCTTACATTCCGGGCGCGGCGCGCGAACATTAAGACGCCGTCCTCATTCCGCGGTGGGGGTGTCGGGATCCGCCTCGCTGCGGCGTTCGGCCATCAGGGTGTCGAGCGTCTCGCCGTTCAGGCGGCGCTCCAGGTACTGCAGGTCGCCCTGCAGGTCGCGTTCGAGTGCCTGCGCTTCCTTCAGTTCGCGGCGGGCCGCGTCGATACGGGCGTGCAGGACCTGCAGTTGCGCCTGCAGGTCGCGGTGCAGGGTCTGCAGGCTGTCTCGCGTCATGATCTGCCGTCCGGAGGGGTCGCGTTCGAGCGGCTGCGTGAAGGTGCGGGCGATGGTGCCGAGCGACAGGCCGAGGGCGCGCATGCGGCGCACGCGTTCCAGGCGCGCGATGTCGGCCTCGCCGTACAGGCGGTAGCCGCCGCCGCTGCGTTCGGGCGTGACGAGGCCGAGTTCCTCGTAGTACTTGAGGGTCCGCAGGGTCAGGCCGAGGCGTTCGGCGACCTCGCCGACCGTGTAGCGGGCGTCCGTGCCGGTGGGGTCCGGGGTGGGGGTGGGGTGCGTCATGGGGGCTCCGGGTAGACAGCATACGCCCCCGGCACGCGCGTACCGGGGACAGGGGAAGACGGGGACGGGGGTTCTCAGTCGTGGGCGAGGGAGGGCGTCCCGGCGGGTTCGGTGATGGGGGCTTCCTCGCCGCGCCGGGCCTGGTCGATGTGACGACCGCGCAGGACCATGGTGGCGGCGCACACGAGCAGCAGGGCCGCGCCGACGAGGTAGGGCGCGTCGGGTGTCACGTGCTCGGCGAGCAGGCCGGACGCGAGGGGCGCGAAGGCCGCGCCGGCCCAGCGCAGGAAGTTGTAGGCGCTGGTGGCGGTGGCGCGCGGGGCGCTGCTCACCTCGACGCTGAGGGTGGTGAGGAGCGAGTTGTTGATGCCGAACAGCAGGCCCGACAGGATCACGAGCGCGACCTTGAGCGGCACGAGGCCCGGCAGCAGGCCGAGCAGCAGGAACAGCACGAGCAGGCCGGTGAAGGTGCCGCGCAGGATGCGGCTGGGGGTGGTGCGGTGCAGGAGGCGTTCGACGACGACGGTGCTGCCCACGCCGAGCAGGACGCCCCAGCCGAAGAACATCAGGCCCAGGCCCAGCACGGAGAGCTTCAGGAAGAGGGGCGTGAAGCCGAGCAGCACGAAGAAGCAGAAGTAGTACAGTCCGCCGGTCACGGCGACGTTCAGGAAGGCGGGGTGGCGGTACGCGCGGAACACGTCGCTGAGCGGGCCGACCTGTTCGCGGCGGTCGGGGACGCGCACGAGCGTCAGGACGGACACGAAGGCGAGCAGCATCAGCAGGGCCGCGCCGAAGAAGGGGTAGCGCCAGCTGTGCCCGCCGAGCACGCCGCCGAGCAGCGGGCCCATGCTCATGCCGAGGCCGATGGCGGCCTCGTAGCGCATGACGGCCGCCTCGGGGCGCGGGATGAGGGCGAGCAGCAGCACGAGCGCGGTGGGCGTGAAGAGTGCACTGCCGAAGCCCCATCCGGCCCGGAAGACGGCGAGGGCGGGAATGCTGCTCGACAGGCCGCACAGCAGGGCGAACAGCGAGATGAGGCCCAGGCCGGTGAGGGCGACGCGGCGGCGGCCGAAGCGCGCGCCGAGCCGGCCCGCGAAGAGCGTCATGACGGCCATCACGCCGAGGTAGGTGGTGAAGAGCAGTTCGACCTGGGTGGAGGACGCGCCGAGCTGCCGGCCGATTTCGGGGAGGATCGGGTCGACGACGCCGATGCCCATGAAGGCGATCAGGGCCGCGAGCGCGACGGCCCAGGCGGCGGTTCCGGCCGCGCGGTCGGGGGTGGGAACAGGTGAAGCGTTCATGACCCCAACCTATACGTACACGTACAGGTTGGGTGTGATCCGGCGCACCATCCCCCGGCCCCCTGCCTTCACCGTACATTTACCCCTGACGGGCCTGAGCAAACGCAGACCCTCCGCTCACACGGGCAAAACGAAACGGAGAATACAATGCCGCCCATGACCGGTCCCCGCACGCTCCCGCCCGCCCCGCTGCCCGCCGCGTGAGCGCCCCCGCGGCCGTTCCCGTCCTGCAGCCCGCCTCTCCCCTCGCCGCACCGATCACGCACCTCACGGTGTTCACGCTCGCGCTCGGCCTCGCCGTGTTCCTGGCCGTGACTGGCGCGACCCTGTACTTCAGCTGGAAGTACCGGCACCGCGGCGCGCGCAGCGAACCGCCCCAGCTGTTCGGGAACGCCCGCGACGAGGTGATCTGGATGGTCCTCGCCGCGCTGCTGCTCACCCTGCTGTTCGCGCTCGCGTGGTGGACCATGAACCGCGCCGACCCGCACACCGGGCAGGACGGCCGCCCCGACCTGATCGTCACGGGCCACCAGTGGTACTGGGAGGCCAGCTACCCGCGCGGCAGCAACCCCGAAGGGCAGGGCGTCGCCCGGACCGCCAACGAGATCCACATCCCCGCCGGACGGCGCATGCTGGTGCAGCTGCAGAGCGCCGACGTGATCCACGACCTGTGGGTGCCTCAGCTCGGCCGGAAACTCGACGCGGTCCCCGGCCAGAACGGCCGCCTGTGGCTGCAGGCCGACCGGCCCGGCCGGTACCTGGGCGCCTGCGCCGAATTCTGCGGCGCGCAGCACGCCTGGATGCGCTTCACGGTGATCGCCGAACCGGAAGCGAGCTACCGCGCCTGGCTCGCCCGTCAGGCGCGCCCCGCCGCCGCGGCGACCGGCCCGGCCGCACAGGGCGCCGCGCTCCTCGTCCGGGAAGGCTGCGGCGAGTGCCACACCGTGCGCGGCCTCGGCACGCACGGCACGGTCGGCCCGGACCTCACGCACTTCGCGTCGCGCGCCACCTTCGCGGGCGGCGCGCTGCGCCGCACCCCGGCGCAGGTGCGCTCGTGGCTGCAGGACCCGCAGCGCGCCAAGCCCGGCACGCGCATGCCGCGCTACCCGCTCACGCAGGAGCAGCTCACGCAGCTCACCACGTACCTGGAGACCCTGAAATGACGGCCTCCCCCACCCGTACCCGCACCCGCCTGCGCGGCGCGGCCAGCCTGCTCGCCAGCACCGACCACAAGGTCATCGGGCTGCTGTACCTCGCGCTCGGCAGCCTGTACTTCCTGATCGGCGGTCTGGAAGCGCTCGTGATGCGCGTGCAGCTCGCCGCGCCCGGCAACGCCGTCCTGACCGGCGAGACGTACAACGCCTTCTTCACCCTGCACGGCACCACCATGATCTTCCTGGCGGTCATGCCGATGCTGCTCGGCTTCAGCAACTACCTGCTTCCGCTGCAGATCGGGGCGCGCGACATGGCCTTCCCGCGCCTGAACGCCTTCGGGTTCTGGATCACCGCGCTCGGCGGGCTGCTGCTGTACCTCAGCCTGCTGGAAGGCCCGCCGTCCGCCGGGTGGTTCGCGTACGCGCCGCTCAGCGAACGGCCCTTCAGCATGAGCCTCGGCACGGACTTCTGGGCAGCCGCGCTGATCTTCATGGGGACCGGCAGCACCCTCACGGCCATCAACCTGATCGTGACGACCCTGCGCTACCGCGCGCCCGGCATGGGCCTGTGGATGATGCCGATGTTCTCGTGGATGGCCTTCGTGAACAGCGTCATCATCGTGTTCGCGATGCCCGCCCTGAACGCCGCCCTCGTGATGCTGGAGGTGGACCGCGCGCTCGGCGGGCACAACTTCGCGCACGGCGGCAGCGCCCTGCTGTGGCAGCACTACTTCTGGTTCTTCGGGCACCCGGAGGTGTACATCATGATCCTGCCCGCCTGGGGGCTCATCAGCGAGGTGATTCCCGTGTACGCCCGCAAACCGATCTTCGGGTACGAGTTCGTGGCGGGCAGCACGCTCGCCATCGCGGTGCTGAGCTTCGCGGTGTACGCGCACCACATGTTCGCGGTGGGCCTCTCGCGGCCCGTGAACCTCGCCTTCGCGGCCAGCACCATGCTGATCGCCATTCCGACCGGCATCAAGGTCCTGAACTGGGTCGCGACCCTCTGGCGCGGCAGCATCCGCTTCGAGACGCCGATGCTGTACGCGCTCGCGTTCCTGGTGCAGTTCACGCTGGGCGGCGTGACCGGCGTGAGCTTCGCGGTCCTCCCCATCGACTGGCAGGTGACGGACACGTACTACGTCGTCGCGCACTTCCACTACGTCCTGATGGGCGGCACGCTGTTCGCGCTGCTGTCGGGCCTGCACCACTACTACCCCAAGATGACGGGCCGCCTGCTGGGCGACACGCTCGGCAAGGCCGCCTTCTGGCTCATCACACTCGGCTTCAACGGCGTGTTCCTGGTGCAGCACGCGCTCGGCCTGATGGGGATGCCGCGGCGCGTGTACACGTACCCGGACCTGCCCGGCTGGGGCGCCCTGAACCGCGTCTCGACCGTCAGCGCCTTCGTGATGGGGGCGGGACTGGTGCTCGTGCTCGTGAACCTGGTCGTGAGCCGGCAGCTGGGCCGCGTGGCAGGCGACAACCCCTGGCGGGCGTGGACGCTGGAGTGGGCGACGAGCAGCCCGCCACCTGCCGGGAACTTCACGCGGCTTCCGCCCGTGAAGTCCAGGCGGCCCCTGTGGGACCTCGCGCACCCGGAGGACCCGGACCACCGGCGGCCCGCACGGCACGACCGCACGCACGGCCATATCCGCCCGGAAGAGCAGGAGCACCCGCGGTGAGCGGTTCGCACGCGGCCGCCCCGCCGCCCATCTCGCGCGTCAGCAGCGGCCGCATGGGCATGGCGCTCTTCCTGTTCGGGGACGCCGTGACGTTCACGCTGCTGATCGTCGGGCACCTGTACCTGCGCCGGCACGCGCCGCAGGGCGCCCCTCACCTCGACCTGAGCGGCACGCTCGTCTTCAGCGTGCTGCTGTGGGCGTCGAGCGGCACCCTGTGGGCCGCCGAGCGACTGCGGGACGTGCCGCGCGTGTCGGGCGTGCTGTACGCCCTGACGGGCCTGCTCGGGCTGACCTTCGTGGCAGGCACCCTGCAGGAGTGGCTGCAGCTCGTGCAGGCCGGGTACGGGGTGTCCAGCACCCTGTTCTTCACCGGGTACTACACGCTGACGGGCCTGCATGCCCTGCACGTGCTGCTCGGTGCGCTCGCCCTGCTGGTGCTGGCCGCGCTGCGCTTCCGGGACCGGCTCGGGTGGCGGAGGCGCGGCGTGACGGACGCGCTCGGCCTGTACTGGCATTTTGTGGACGCCGTGTGGGTGCTGCTGTTCCTGCTGCTGTACGTGTGGCGGGGACCGTGATCCGTCCCCTGCCGCTGGCGGGAGCCGTCCTCGCGGCGCTCGGGTCGGCTGCGCTGGGCGCCGCGTCCCTGCGCGGGGGAGACTGGCCGTTCAGCGAACACATGGCCGCCCACCTGCTGCTGAGCCTCGCGGCCGCGCCGCTCGCGGTGCTGGCCGTGCCCGGCTGGCGGCCCCGCCCGGACGGCGTGCTCGCCGTGCTGCTCTGCGCCGCCGTGCTGCTCGGCCTGCACCAGCCGCACGTGATGACGCGCCTGATGACGCCCGCCGGGCACGCGCTCGAAGCGGCGCTGTACCTGCTCTCGGCGCTCCCGCTGTGGCTGCGGGCCGCGCAGGGCGGCGCGGGCGCTGCGGGCGCGCTGCTGCTGCAGATGGCGGTGTGCGCGGGCCTGGGGGCCGCCCTCACCTTCTCGGCGGGCGTGTACCCGGCCCGGGCGGACGACACCGCGCTCGGCGGCGTCCTGATGTGGGTGGTGGGCGGCAGCGTCGTCATGCTCGCCGCGCTCGCCACCCTGATCTCACACCTGAAGACCCCGGAGGTCCCGCATGAAGTCACCCCCTGACCCGCCCGCCGCCCGCCCGTGGACGCTGCTGCTGCGCGCCCTCGGCGTGCCCGCGTACCTGCTGCTGCGCCTGATCGGCCGCGACCCCGCCGCGCACGCCCCCGCACCGCCGGAAGTCACGCCCGCCCCGGAACGCCCCGGGCTGGCCGCAGAGGCCCTGCCGGAAGGCTGGACACGCCCGCGCGAGATGCTGGACACGCCCCCTACCCTGGCGCCCGTCACGCTCGCGTTCGGACTGGCGCTCGGGACGGTCGGCGTGCTCGTCGGCGCGTGGAGCGTCGCCGTGCTCGGCGCGGCCGTCTCGCTCGCGGGCGCGGCCCTGTGGGCGCGGGACGCGCTGCGGGAGAGCGCGTGAAACGCCGGCAGGCGCGCCCCCTGCGCGACAGCGAGCTCACGCGGCGGCAGACGCTCGCCCTCGTGACGCTCGCGGGCGGCACGCTCGCCGCCGCGGCCGCCGGGTACCCGGTGGCGCGCGCCGTGCTGGACCCCGCCTTCCGGCACGCCGGGCCGGGCAGGTGGCAGACGGTCGGCACGGTGCAGGACTTCCCGCTCGGGCAGACCGCGCTCGTCACCTTCACCCGCCCGCACGCCGAGGCGGGCAGCGGCGCCGTCCGGAAGGACACCGCGTGGCTCACCCGGCAGCCGGACGGCTGGCTCGCGCTGCACAACACCTGCATGCACCTCGGCTGCCCCGTGCAGCACCAGGCGCGCTCCGGCCTGTACTTCTGCCCGTGCCACGGCGGGGTGTACGGCGCGGACGGCCGCAACCTCGCCGGACCGCCCCGCATCCCGCTGCAGCGCCTGCAGGTGCGGCTGAACGGTCAGGACGTGCAGGTGCAGCCGTGGGACCAGCCGCTCCCCACCCTGCGGGGCGGCGCGTGACGCCCCGGGAACAGGACGGCAGGCCCGCGGAAGAGACCGGCGCGCCGCACCTCCCCGCCCGCGGACCGCTCGCGTGGCTGGAGGAACGCACCGGGCTGGTCGGGACGGTCGCGCGCGTCGCCGCGCACCGCGTCCCGCGCCGCAGCGGATGGGCGTACGTGTTCGGGTCCGCCACCCTGTTCGCGTTCGTGCTGCAGGTCGTGACCGGCATCACGCTCGCGCTCTTCTACGAACCGTCGAGCGCCACGGCCTACCGCAGCCTGCAGGCCATCTCGCGGCCCGGCACGATGGAAGCCGTCGTACGCGGCCTGCACTACTTCGGGGCGTCCCTGATGGTCGTCATGATCGGCATCCACCTCATCCGGGTGTACCTGATGGCCGCGTACAAGTACCCGCGCGAGGTGCAGTGGCTGAGCGGCGTGGTGCTGCTCGTGCTGACGCTCGCCATGGCCTTCACCGGACAGGTCCTCCGCTGGGACCAGAACGCCGTGTGGAGCGTCGTGGTGGGCGCCGAGCAGGCCTCGCGCGCGCCCGGGATCGGCCCCGTCCTCGCGCGCTTCCTGATGGGCGGCGCGACCCTCAACGCCGGGACGCTCACGCACCTGTTCTCGCTGCACGCCCTGTGGCTGCCGGGCCTGATGATCGTGTTGATCGGCCTGCACGTCGCGCTCGTGCTGCGCAACGGCATCAGTGAACCGCCGAAACCGGGCGAACCTGTCGACCGGCGCACGTACCGCGACCGCTACCGCGCGCTCGTGCAGCGGGACGGCGTGCCGTTCTGGCCGGACGCCGCGTGGCGCGACGCGCTCTTCGGGAGTGCCTGCATCCTGATCGTCGCGTTCCTCGCGTGGCGGATCGGCGCGCCCGCCCTGAGCGCCCCGCCCGACCCGAGCATCGTGCAGGCCGACCCGAAACCCGACTGGTACCTCATCTGGTACTTCGCGGTGCTGGCCCTGTGGCCGTACAGCGTCACGAACCCGCTGCTGATCCTCGCGCCGCTGCTGGTGTTCGGCGCGATGTTCCTGCTGCCGCTCGTGAGTTCGCGCGGTGAGCGCGCCCCGAGCCGCCGCCCGTGGGCCGTCGCCGTGGTCGTGGTCGGCGTGACGCTCGTCGTGAGCCTCACCGTACTCGGCGAGCGCGAACCGTGGCTTCCGAAGTTCGGCGCGCCGCCCCTGCGGGCCGCGTCCGTGCACGGCAGCGACCCGGCCGCGCGGCGCGGCGCGGCCGTGTTCCACAGCGCGTCCTGCATCCTCTGCCACCGCATCGACGAGCAGGGCGGCCTGCGCGGCCCGGACCTCAGCCGCGTGGGCGCCCGGCTCGACCGCGAGCAGCTGACGTGGCGCGTCCAGAACGGCGCGGCCAGCATGCCCCCCTACGCCGGGGTGCTCAGCGCCGCGCAGCTGCGGGACGTGGTCGCGTTCCTCGCGGCCCGGCAGTGACCCCGCACCGTGAAGACCGCCTGGAGCGCCCTCAAGACAAATCTCGCGTCTGGGCCGCATACTGAAGGCATGTCCGACAAGCCCCTCCGTCTCTTTCCCACCGAAGCGGCCGCCAAGAAGGCCGGCCAACGGCTCAGCAGTTTCGAAGGTGAACGCCTCGCCACCGTCCTGTACGCCTTGCTGCCCAGCGGCGAGAAGAAACCCACGTACCTGCTGAGCAGCACGTACAGGCTCACCGTCGCCGAGCAGCGCTGGGTGACCGAACACGACGCGACCGTCACCAAACTCGGACGCTTCCTGGCCGGCGGGAGCTTCATGCCGCTGCAGAAGAACATGGTGCGCGCCCGCCGGCAGGACACCGAAACGGCCCCCTGACCTCACCCCGCTCCACCCCCGCGCTCCCGGACGGTGGAGCGTTTTTTCATGCCTTCACGAACCGCTGGGATTGCGCGGGCCACTACACCGGATCTTCACACCGTCCCGCTAGGGTGCGGCATGGCAGCTTCCACCCTCAGCAGCACCGTGCAGACGAAATTCCCCGAGGTCGTGATGGTCGCGTGCGTCCTCGGCTTCGCGTTCCTCGCCGTCGAGCTGTATCTGTTCGACCACTACAAGGAGGGCTCGCAGATCATCGGGTTCGCGGCCACCCTGATCGGCCTCCTGCTCAGCCTGCTGGCGTTCGCGCGCGCACGGGCCGTGCGAACCACCGTGATGGTGCTGTTCGGCGTGCTGACGCTGGTCGGCGCGTACGGCACGCTCGAGCACCGCGAGACGAGGCAGGAGGACGCCGCGAAGTTCGCGCAGCGTCAGGCGCAGGCGAAGGCCGCCGGAACCACGCAGGACACCGCACAGGGCGCAGAGGGCGGCGAGGGTGCACCCGGCGCGCCGCGCGAGTTCCGGTCGAACATCCCCGTCCTCTCCCCCCTCAGCCTGAGCGGCCTGTCGGCCCTGGCCCTGCTGGCCCTCGTCGCCCGCCGCCCCGAACGGCCCCTGTAGTCCGTTCACCCGCTGCAGCCATCTGCGGCGGGTCAGTGAGAGCGGCGCGCTTCCCCCGGGGCGCGCCGCTCACCCTGGCCGTCTGCAGGGCGCAAACCCCAAGAAAACCGCAAGGGGACGCGTACTGCCCGGCACGCATCCGCGCAGTACGCCGCACACAATGGGCGCATGGTCATGTCACGCCTCCTCCCACAGAACACGAAGTTCGGCGCGCTGTTCACCGCGCAGGCCGAGAACGCCGTCGTGACGGCTCAGGCCCTCGTCACGCTCCTCGAGGACTACACCGACCTGCAGGGCAAGGTGAAGCGCCTGCGCGACCTCGAACACGAAGGGGACCGCCTCAGCCGCGAGACGCTCAACGTGCTCGCCGCGTCGTTCATCGTGCCGTTCGACCGGGCCGACATCCTCGAACTGAACACGCACCTCGACGACCTCGTCGACGACCTCGAAGAGGCCGGACGGATGTTCCAGCTGTACCGCGTGGAAACCCCCGTCCCGCAGGCGCTCGCGCTCGCCCGGATCGCGCACGAGCAGGCCAGACTGCTCGCGCAGGCCATGCCGCTCCTCGAGCACCTGAAACGCGCCGACGAGCTCAACCGCATCACGGCACGCGTCCGCGAGCTGGAGGACGACGCCGACCGGCTCGGGGACGAGGTGCAGTCCACGCTGTACGACGGCGTGACGGACGTGCAGGGCATGATCCGCGCCATGCGGACCGGCGAGATCGTCGGCCTGCTCGAACAGGCGACCGATCAGGCGCAGCGCGTCGCGGCCACCGTCGAGAGCATCCTGCTGAAGAACGCCTGAGCATGACGACCGCCCTCCTCATCCTGATCGGCATCGTCACACTCGCCCTGATCTTCGACTACATCAACGGCTTCCACGACACCGCGAACGCCATCGCCACCAGCGTCGCCACGCGCGTCCTCACGCCCGCGCAGGCCATCGGCATGGCGGCCGTCATGAACGTCGTCGGAGCGCTCACCGGCACGGCCGTCGCGAAAACCATCAGCCGCGACATCGTCGCGCCCGGCATCGCGGGCGACCTGCGGCTCGTCGCGGCCGCCCTCGTCGCCGCGATCGTCTGGAACCTCATCACGTGGTGGCGCGGCCTGCCGAGCAGCAGCAGTCACGCGCTCGTGTTCAGCCTCGTCGGCGCGGGCGTCGCGGCGGGCGGCTGGGGCGCCATCGTCCCGAAAGGCGTGAACAAGACGCTGCTCGGCCTCGTCACGTCGCCCGTGCTGGGCTTCGCGGTGTCCATGATCCTGATGGGCGTGGTGCTGTGGCTGTTCGCGCGGCACATGCGGCCCGGCACGGTCACGCGCGTGTTCCGGCCGCTGCAGGTGTTCTCGGCGGCGTTCATGGCGTTCTCGCACGGCGGGAACGACGCGCAGAAGACGATGGGCATCATCACGCTCGCGCTCGGCGCGTATCTCGGCAGCACCCTCGACACCGTGCCCACCTGGGTGGTGCTCAGCTGCGCGGGCGCCATGGGCCTCGGGACCGCGACGGGCGGGTGGCGCATCATCCGCACCATGGGCTTCAAGGTCGTGGACCTGAAACCCATCGACGGGTTCGTGGCGGAACTCAGCGCCGCCAGCATCATCGAAGGCGCGAGCCGCCTCGGAATTCCCGTCAGCACCACGCACGTCATCAGCACCACCATCATGGGCGTCGGCACCACCAAGGGCTACAAGCACGTCAAGTGGCAGGTGGCGGGCCGCATCGTGATCGCGTGGGTGCTCACGATTCCCGTCTGCACCGCGCTCGGCTGGCTGTGCTTCCGCGCGGCGCAGCTCTTCTGAAGCCCTGAAGCGCAAAGAGGCGAGGCCCCCGGACGGTATCGGGGGCCTCGCCTCTTCATGCCTGCCTCGCGGTCAGTGCGTCTGCGCCTGCGCGTGCCGGGTGGCGAGTTCCGGGTGGCCCGCCTCGATCAGTGCCCGGTCACGGATGCGGCACGAGTCGCACACCCCGCACGGCTCCTCGCCCCCCTGGTAGCAGCTCCACGTCCACGCGACCGGCACGCCCAACTCCAGCGCCGCCTTCACGATGTCCGTCTTCGTCATGCTCACCAGCGGCGCCGTCAGCACCGCCCCGCGCCCCTCCAGCCCCGCTCTGGTGGCCAGGTCCGCCAGCGTCTGGAACGCCGCGAGGTACTCCGGGCGGCAGTCCGGGTACCCGCTGTAATCCACCGCGTTGATCCCCAGGTACACCCGCTCCGCCCCGATCGCCTCCGCCAGGCTCAGCCCCACCGCGATGAACACCGTGTTCCGCCCCGGCACGTACGTCGACGGGATCACCCCGTCCTCCGTCCCGTCCGTCGGCACCGTCATCGCCGCGTCCGTCAGCGCGCTCCCCCCGAACGACCCGATGTTGATGTCGATCACCCGGTGGTCCGCCCCGAAGTGCCGCGCGATCTGCGCCGCACGCTCCAACTCCACCGTGTGCCGCTGCCCGTACCGGAACGACAGGCCCGTACAGCTGTACCCCTCCCGCACCGCCATCGCCAGCGTCGTGCTGGAATCCAGCCCGCCCGAGAGCAGCACCACCGCGCGCCGGTGTGTCTGGACCGTCTCATGTGTTTCCGTCATGTCAGTACCCCAGTTCCGTGTTCCCGCCGAGCGGGATGAGTCGCTTGTCACTCGAAGGGTCCAGGTCGTCCGCACGGTACAGCTTGTGCATCTGGTACCCGGCCCGCAGGCGCGGATGGCGTTTCACCGTGTCCGTGATCGCGTTCAGCACCGTCATGTCCCGCTCCCTGGCCCGGCTCCACTCGGGGTGCAGCCAGATCACCGCTTCCCCGCGCAGGCCGTCCAGCGTCTCCAGGCCCGCCTGGATGTCGCTCACGTCATGCACGATGATCTTGACCTCGTCCGCCCGCGCCACCACTTCAGGGGTGGGCCACGTGCCGAACGGCTTCGGGCTCAGCGTCACCCAGTCGAGCTCGCCGCGCAGCGGGGCGATGCCGCTCGTCTCGAGGTGCACGCGCCGCCCCAGGGCGTGCAGGGCGTCCGTGAGGGGTGCCAGGTCGAACAGGATCGGCTCGCCGCCCGTGATGACCACCATGGCGCCCGCCGGGCTCTCCGCGCGCACGACCTCCGCGAGGTCGTGCGCGCTCATCAGGGTGACGCCTTCCGGCCGGTAGTCCCGGTGCCAGGTCCCGGCACTGTCGCACCACGGGCAGGCCTGCGGGCAGCCGTACAGGCGGATGAAGTACGCGGCGGCGCCGAGGTGCACGCCCTCGCCCTGCCAGGTGTAGAACCGCTCGTACACCGGGTACTTCATGCTTCCCAGTACTCGCAGCAGCTGTCGGGCGTCTCCCAGAGGGTGACGCGCAGCCGCAGGTCCGCGCCGTCGTCCCCGTCCTGCAGGTCGGCACGGACGCGCCGCATGGTGTGGCGGTGGATGTATGCGGCGACGACTTCGGCGGTGGTGTCGTCCCCGAGTTCCGGGAGGTCGTTGAGGTACGCGTGGTCGAGGCCGCCCGCGTCGACGTCCTTCTTGGCCCACTTGAGGGTCTTGAAGTCGGCGACCATGATGCTGCGCTTGACGTGCGCGCTGGGCCGCAGGCGCTCACTCGTGAGCTGCATGCGGACGCGGTACGTGTGCCCGTGCAGGCGGCCGCAGGGACCGTCGTACCCGCTGATGACGTGCGCGGAGTCGAACGTGAATTCCGACGTCAGCGTCCACGGCATCAGGACGTCCGGGTGGCGGGCGTGTGGTCCGGCGCGACGTAGTTGACGGTGACGACGGTGCGGATGCCGCCGCGCATGCCGTAGTCGCAGGTGACGTGCATGCTGAGCGGGTCGAGGAGGCGCACGAGGTCGCCCAGCACGCGTTTGGTGGCGTGCTCGTGGTAGATGCCCACGAAGCGGTAACTGGTGAGGTAGTACTTCAGGCTCTTGAGTTCCACGCAGGTGTCGCGCGGCAGGTAGCGGATCACCAGTTCGCCGAAGTCCGGCAGGCCGCTCCACGGGCAGACGGGCGAGAACTCGTCGGTGCGGATGGTGATCTCCATCGGTTCGCCCGGGTAGCGGGTGGTGTCGTCGTCCCGCAGCTGCGGGAAGGTGTCGAGGACGGCCACGTCGATGGCGTCGAGGCCCTGCACGTCGTAGCGGCGGCTGAAGCCAGGGCGGTCCTGCGGGGCGGTCGCCCCGGTCTGCTGTTCGTTCATGGTGGACTCCTTCTCGGGCGCCGCGTGTGGCGAGCGTCCAGGATGACGGCACAGGTCTTCCCACCGGCCAGCGTAGCGCACGGGCGGCGCGTCCGTGTCCTCCGGACGGTGCGTTCCGCTGGCGCGTCCCTGCGCGGGGCACGCCTCCTGCGGCGCGGCGGGCGCTACAGTGGCGGCCATGCCTGCATCCACCCTCCCGGACGCGTCCGGTCCCGCGCGGCACGTGACGGCGGCCGGTCACCGCCTGTACACGCTGTCGCTGGAGGCGTTCCCGCACTTCCGGGTGAACGCGTACCTGTTCGTGACGGGCGACCCGCGGCGCCCCGCGTACTCGGCCCTGATCGACGCGGGCAGCGCCGACCCGGCGAGCACGTCGGGCCTCGCGGCGGGCCTGGAGGCCGTGCGGGCGCACGAGCCGGGCGTGTCGTGGGAGGGACTGGACCGGGTGGTGGCGACGCACGCGCACCCGGACCACGTGGCGGGCCTGCCGTTCGTGCGTGGCCTGACGGGCGCGCCGGTCGCGGCGCACGTGCTGGACGTGCCGGGCCTCGCGGACCCGTTCGCGGCGCGGGACGCGCAGGTGGCGCGCGTCGAGGCGGCCATCCGCTGGTCCGGCGTGCAGGACCCGTACCTGACGCGCGTCCGCAACCGTGCCCGGAACCTGATGCTGCCGGAGGGCGTGACGGTGCAGACGCCCCTGACGGACCTGCAGGACCTCGACGGGGTGTTCCGGGTGCTGCACACGCCGGGGCACGCGGCCGGGCAGGTGTGCCTGGTGGTGGACGAGGTGCTGCTCAGCGCCGATCACCTGCTGCCGCTGAATTCCCCGCCGCTGATGCCCGCGCTGGTGCATCCGCAGCTCGGCCTGCGCCGTTACCTCGCGTCGCTGGACCGCATCGAGCGGCTGGACGGCGTGACGGTGGCGTTCGGCGGGCACGACGCGCCCATGCTGCAGTGGCGGGACCGCGTCCGGGACCTGCGCGACCGGTATGCCGACAAGCTGCGCGCCACGCTGGACGCCCTGGACACGCCTGCCAGCGTGATGGACCTCACGCGGCGGCTGCATCCGCGTCTGAACGACCGGCAGGCGCTGCTGCTCATCGACCAGACGGCCGCTCTCGCCGAGTACCTCGTGCAGGAGGGAAGCGTGGACCTGAGCGTCACGGAGGCCGGACTGGCGCTGTTCTCGCGGGTGTAGGCGCTGACGTCCGGCAAAGTGTAGGGTGGAGTCGGGCAATCCCGCTCAGAGCGTCTTGCGGCGCCAGCGGCCGGACCAGAAGCGCCAGCTGTACGTGGCGGCCACGAGCGCGATGTACAGCAGGGCCGCGAACCACGCGCCGCTCACCCCGTAGCGCGGGGCGAGGAGGGCCGCGCCGGGCACCATCAGCAGCCACGCGCCGCTGAGCGTGACGAGCAGGCGGAAGCGGGTGTCGCCCGCGCCGGACAGCGCCCCGCCGAGCACGATGCCGAGCCCGTCGAGGAGCATGTAGCCGGACATGACGGCCAGCACGCGCGAACCGAGCGTGAGGACGCCGGGGTCGGAGTTGAAGAGGCGGATCAGGGCGTGCGGGAACGCGAGGAATGCGGCGGTGAGGACGGCCATCAGGGCGGCGGAGAGGCCCGCGCCGCGCCAGCCGATGCGGGCGGCGAGGTCGGGGCGGCCCGCGCCGAGCGCGCGGGACAGCAGGCTGGAGGTGCTGGCGGACAGCGCGAAGGCGGGCAGGAACCCGAAGCTCGCGAACTGGTTCGCGATCTGCGACGCGGCCAGTTCGGTCGGGCCGAGCCGCGCGATGATCCCGAGGAACACCGTGAAGGCGCTCACCTCGCCGAGGTCGGTCGCGCCGGCCGGGACGGAGATGCGCGCCACGGACCGCAGTTCCTTCGTGTCCGGGCGCACGAAGCGGAAGGGGCCGTACTCGTTGCGGTGCAGGCCGAGCAGCAGGTACGCGAGGAGACCCTGGACGCTCACGGCGATCAGGCTGGCCCACGCGGCGCCCGCGACGCCCCAGTGCAGCACGAACACGAACACGGCGGCCAGGACGGCGTTCACGATCACGAGCAGCCAGGAGAGCAGCATGGGGGTACGGGTGTTGCCGAGGCCGAGCATGATGGCGAGGCTGGCCGCGCCGAGCAGCACGAAGGGAATCTCGAAGATGCGGATGCGGGCGTACGTGAGGCCGACGCGGGTGATGTCGGGTTCGGCGTGCATGAGGTTCAGGAGGTGCTCGACGAGCCACGGGCCGACCAGAGCGAGCGGCAGCCCCGTCAGGGAGAGCGTGAGGAAGATTCCGGCCCAGCGGATGACGCCGGGTCGGTCCTGAGCGCCGACGGCGCGGGCGACGAAGGTGGCGGCGGTGTTGAGCGCGCCGCGGAAGAACAGCGAGACGCTGAACAGCACGACGCCCGCCAGGCCGACCGCGCCGACCTCCAGCACGCCGAGGCGGCCCATGTAGAGGGTGTCGGTGAAGCCGACGGCGGTGTACGCGAGGTTGCTGAGCATCAGGGGCCACGCGAGCGCCAGGAGTTCGCGGGTGGTTCCGGCGGGCGCAGCGTCGCGGGTTTCGGGGGCCGGGTCGGCCGGGAAGGTCGGGGCGGGGTCTTGAGGGTGGGGCGCAGGGCGCCCGCGGACGTCGTCGGGCACGGTCACGGCCTGAGCGTAGTGCACCGGGGGGGCGCGTGTCACGGGCGCGGCGGTCACGTGTGCGGCGCAGTGTGAAGTTTTGGGACGGCGCAGGCCTGCGGACCCTTTATGCTGGGCGCATCGGCCTCCCCTCCACGCGGGACGGCAGGAGGATGTTCATGAACCGCCGCGCTGCCCGCCCATTCCAGACCGCCCGTTCCGTCCTGCCCTTCGTGGCGCGGCAGGGGGCCTGCCGGTCGTCCGGACGCGCGGCCGCGTGACGCGGGACGCGGCGGCCCTGGCGGGCGGGCAGGCAAAGACCGTGGAGGGCCTGGACGCCCTGCTGTGCCGGGTGGGCGAGGCGCGGTTCCTGCTGCCGCTCGGGCGGGTGGAGCGCGTGTACCCGATGGTGCTGCCGTCCAGGGACGCGCACGGCGGCTGGCAGGTGCACCTGCGCGGCGAGACGCTGCCGCTGCTGGACGTGCGGGACCGCTGGCGTGAGCGGGCCGTGACGCCCGCGCCGTCGCAGCGGATGGTGGTGCTGCACGCGCCGCGGCGCGAGGCGTGGTGGGTGGACGACGTGGAGGGCCTGCAGACCCTGACGGGCCGGGCGGACAGCGCGGTGCACGCGGGTCAGGTGCTGCCGGTCCTGTGGGGTGACGCGTGACGGCCGCCCCGCACCCCGATCCGGCCGTGGTGGGCCTGCAGCGTCTGGTGGAGGGCGTGTCGGGCCTGCGCTGGAATCCTGCGCAGCTGCCGGGCGCGCTGGAGCGCCTGTCACCGCTGCTGGCCGCGCACGGGGGCCTGCCGGGCCTGCTGAGCACGGCGAGGGCCCAGCCGAGGGTGGCGGAGCAGGTCGCGGCGGCGTTCACGGTCGGTGAGACGTGGTTCATGCGCATCCGGGAGCAGCTGCTGGCCCTGCCGGACCTCGTGCCGCGCCCGTCCGGGGGCGTGGTGCGGGCCTGGAGTGCGGGCTGCTCGACCGGTGAGGAGGCCTACGCGCTCGCGGCGGTGTTTCAGGAGCGGGGCGTGCCGGTGGAGGTGTGGGGGTCGGACCTGCGGGCGGACGCCGTGCTGAGCGCGCAGCGGGGCGAGTACGGCCGCTGGTCGTTCCGGGGCGTGGACGACGCACTGCGCGACCGGCACTTCGAGCGGTGCGGCGAGGCGTTCCGGGCGCGGCCCGCGCTGAGGCAGGCCGCGCGCTTCCTGGTGCACAACCTGCAGGACCCGGCGCCCATGACGGGCCTGTCGGTGGTGTCGTGCCGGAACGTGACCATCTACCTGCAGCCGGAGGCGGTGCAGCGGGTGTACGCGCGGCTGGTGGCGGCGCTCGTGCCGGGCGGGGTGCTGCTGCTCGCGCCGAGCGATCCCCGGCCGGACGCGGCACTCGGGCTGGAACTCGTGCCGCTGCCGGGCGCGAGCGCGTTCCGGCGGCCCGCGGCGCGTCCGGAGGTGCCCCGGATGGAGCGGCCGGTCACGCCTGCGCGTCCGGTTCCGTTCACGCCTGTTCCGGCAGTACCTGCCGGTCCGCCCGTGGACGCGTTCGCGGAGGTGCGCCGCCGGGCGTACGAGCGCCCGGAAGACCCGGACGCGCAGCTGGCCCTGGCGCTCGCGCTGCTGGACGCCGGGCAGCCTGACCGGGCGGCACGCACCCTGAAGTTCGTGCAGACGCTTCTGGACCGCCCGGACCTGCCCGAGTGGACGCTCGCGCGCGGGCAGGCGGCCCTCGCTGCCGCGCGGCAGCGCCTGGAGCGCCCGTGAACGCAGGGGAACACGAGCTGATGCGCGTCCGGACGGAAACGCTCTCCCGCGTCCCGTCGGGGCAGCGTCCCCCGGTGAACGCCGTTTCGGTGCGCGTCGCGGGCGAACGGTACGTGGTGCGTCTCGCGGATCTGACGGAGATTCTCCAGGCGGCCGTGACGCCCCTTCCCCTCACGCGGCCCGTCGTGGCAGGCCTGCAGGCGGTGCGCGGGGAACTGATCCCGGTGCTGCGTGCCGACGTGCTGCTCACGGGGCGCGTGTCGGGCGAGTCGGGCCGCACCGTGCTGCTCACCGGGGCGGGGCCTGCCCGCTGCGCGCTGCTGGTGGACGACACCGCTGACCTGCTGTGGGTGGACCCGCACGCGCTCACGCCGCCGCCCTTCCCGTCGCCGGGTGTGGCGGGCCTCGCGGCGGAGCACGCGGCCCTGCTGGACCTCGAACGGCTGCTGCACGGCCCGCTGCAGGCCTGGAACGCACCGTGAACGGCCCGCCGCTCGTCCTTCCGCTCTGTATCCTGTCCCCCCTCACCCGAATCTCGAAGGTATCCTCATGTCCATCCGTCTGAAACTGTCCGGTGTGCTCCTGCTGCTCCTCCTCCCGCTCGTCCTGACGGGCGTCCTGTCGTACCGTACGCTCGACCGTGCCGGGCAGGTGAGTGCCGAGCTCACGGCCGGGATCGGCGAGTCGCGGCAGCTCACGAACGTGCGCGGCGCGACGAACAGCCTCAGCCTGAGCGTCAGCCGCGCGCTGCTGGCGGGCCGCGTGCCCGCGCAGGACGCGGCGGTGGACGCCGCGCGGCTCAAGGCCGAAACGCTCGTGGCGGGCCTGCCGGACTCGGCAGCCCTGACGCCCGTCCGGACCGGCTGGTCCGGGTACGGCGACGCGCTGCGCGCCGTGCTGGCCGCGCCGCCCGCACAGGCGAGAAGCCTGTTCGAGTCGAGCCTGGAACGTGAGCGGGCCGGAATCGTGAGCAGCGTGAACGGCTACCTGGACGGGCGGGAACGGACCCTGAACCTGCTGGAGGGCACGCTCGCGCGTGAACTCGCGGCGGGGCAGCGCTGGGTGCTGATCACGCTGCTGCTCGGCGGGGCGGCGGGGACCGGCGCGGCGTTCCTGCTGATGCGGCGCGTGTCGGACGCCGTGCGGGACGTGGCGCGCGTGTCGCAGCGCCTCGCGGACGGGCACCTGGACGACGTGCGCGTGAACGGCAGCGCGGACGAGGTCGGGCAGATGCTGCGCGCCCTGTCGGCCCTGACGGTGCAGCAGCGGGCGCTGGCCGGCACCATGGTGGACATCAGCCGCGGCGTGAGCGACACGTCGTTCCCGGTCCGGCACGGTGCGGACGTGCTGGGGCAGGCGGTGCACGACCTGACGCGGCACACGCTGGAGGTGGCGCGCGCGGCGGACGCCGTGTCTCAGGGCGACCTGACGACCGTGCCGCCCGTCCGGTCCGACGCGGACACGCTCGGGCAGGCGCTGCGCGCGATGGTGGAGCAGCTGCGCGCCTTCGTGCACCAGAACCAGCAGGTCGGGTCGGAACTCGCGCAGGCGAGCCAGAGCCTCGTGACGGCCACCACGCAGCAGGCGACGAGCGTGAACCAGCAGTCCGCCGCGATCGCGGAGACGACGGCCGCCGTGGAGGAGGTCCGCACGAGCAGCCGTCACGCGGTCGAGGTGGCGGGCAGCGTCGCGCGCCGTTCCGACGAGGCGCGCAGCGTGGCCGCGCAGGGCGTGGACGCCACCCGTGACGCCGAAGCCGGCATGACGGAGCTGCAGGCGCGGGTGGACGCGATCGCGCAGAACATGCTGCAGCTGTCGCGGCAGTCGCGGCAGATCGGGGAGATCATCGAGACGGTGTCGGAACTCGCGGACCAGTCGAACCTGCTCGCGCTGAACGCCGCGATCGAAGCGAACCGTGCGGGCGAGCAGGGCCGGGGCTTCGCGGTGGTCGCGCAGGAGATCCGGACGCTGGCCGAGCAGAGCAAGGGGGCGACCGCGCAGATCCGCCGGAAGCTGGAGGACATGCAGACGGCGACGAACGCGGCGGTCCTCGCGACCGAGGAGGGCAGCAAGCAGGCGCAGGTGGGCAGCGCCCTGATCGGCCGGGCCGGGCAGACGATCGTGGCGCTGGCGGACGTGAACGAGGACGCGTCGCGGATGGCGTCGCAGATCGCGGACGCGGTGCAGCAGCACGCGCTCAGCATGGAGCAGATCGCCATCGCGATGAACGACATCAACGACGCGACCCTGCAGCACCTGAACGTCACGCAGGACAACCAGCAGGTGGCGCGTCACCTGCAGACGCTGCTGGAGCGCCTGACGACGCTGACGGGACGGTACAGGACGTGACAGGAACGGGCATGAGGGGGCGGGCGCGCGCGTGAACGAACGGCTGGCCGCGGAGGTCGAGGCGGCCCGGGCGGACGTGCAGGCAGGCGGGCAGGGCGCGGCGCGCGCACTGCATTCGCTGCGTGCGGCGGCGGCGGTGGAGGGCGACGAGGATCTGGCGCGGCAGCTGACTCGGCTGGAGGAACTGCTGCCGGACCCGTCCCGGTACCGGGAGGCGCTGCGGGCCGTGTACCCGGATCCGGTTCGGGGGGGGCCGCTGCCAGCGCGGCCCGGTCCGGGGGTGACGGTGAGGGAGGCGTCCGCCCCGCCACCCCCGCAGGTGCAGGAGGCGCAGTCGGTGCGGATCGACGTGCGGAAACTTGACGCGCTGCTCGCGCTGGCGGGCGAACTGACGACGGCGCGCCTGCAGCTCGCCGACCGGCTCGCGCGGGTGCGGTCCGGGCCGGACGACGCGGCGTGGCGCGAGGTGCGGCGCTCCGAGACGTCGCTCGCGGCCCTGACGGACTCGCTGGTGCGTGAGGTGCTGGCCGCGCGGCTGCAGCCTGCCCTGCCGTACCTGCAGAGCTTCGAGCCGGCCGTGCGGGACGCGGCCCGGCAGGCGGGCAAGCGGGCGCGGCTGGAACTGGGGCGGGCGCAGGTGGACCTCGACCGGCACACCATGGACCGGCTGCGCGCGCCGCTGCTGCACCTGATCCGCAACGCCGTCGATCACGGCCTGCAGGGCCCGGCGGAACGCGTGCTGGCCGGGCGGGACGAGGTGGGGCGCGTCACGCTGGACGCCGTGAGCCGGGGCGGGCACGTGGAGGTGACGGTCGCGGACGACGGGCACGGCATCGACCTGGCGGGCGTGCGGCAGGCGGCGGTGCGGCGCGGCCTGCTGCCGGACGACGCGGACCCCGCCCCGGAGGAGCTGACGGAACTGCTGTTCGCGCCGGGCTTCAGTTCCAGGGAGGAGGTGACGGACCTATCGGGGCGCGGCGTGGGCCTGGACGTGGTGCGCACGCAGGCGCGCGCGCTGGGCGGCGACGTGACGCTGCAGACGGGGCCGGACGGGACGCTGGTGCGGCTGCAGGTGCCGCTCACGCTCGCGACGACGCGGGTGGTGGTGGTCCGCAGCGGCGCGTGGACGCTGGCCCTGCCGATCACGTGGGTGGAGCGCGCAGGCCGGGCCGGGCCGCCCGAGTCGCTGGAGGGCCGCCCGGTCGTGCGGGTCGGGTCGGCCCTCGTTCCGGCGGCGTCCCTGGCGCGCCTGATGGGGGACGCCTCGCCTGCCGTGGAGGGCGCGTACCTGCTGCTGCGGCAGGGCAGCGGGCGGCTGGCGCTGCTGGTGCAGTCGCTGCTGGACGAGCAGGAGATCGTGATCAAGCCGCTCGGCTGGCCGCTCGCCGGGTCGCCGTATCTGGAGGGCGCGGCGATCCTGCCGTCGGGCGCGGTCGTGCCGGTGCTGAACGTGTCGTCGCTCCTGGCACGCAGCGTGGGCGTGCAGACGCTGTCGCCCGCCCCGGAAGCGGTGCGCAGGCGGGTGCTGGTGGTGGACGACACGGCCGTCACGCGGCAGCTGCTGTGCCAGATCCTGGAAGGTGCGGGGCTGGAGGTGCAGTCCGCAGATGACGGACTGGAGGCGCTGGAGGTGCTGCGCTCCACGCCGGTGGACCTGCTGCTCACGGACGTCGAGATGCCGCGCATGTCGGGCCTGGAGCTCGCGCGTGCGGTGCGGGCCGACACACAGCTTTCGGCGCTGCCGGTGGTGCTGCTCACGTCGCTCGCGCGGCCGGACGAGCGGCAGGCGGGCGCGGACGCCGGCGCGGACGCGTACCTCGTGAAGGGTGAGTTCACGCAGGACGTGCTGCTGCAGACGGTGGAGCGTCTCCTGTGAACGGCGCGCCGGTGGTGCTCGTGTCGCCGCGCCTGGAGGACCGGCAGCTGGCGGCACGCCTGTTCGCCGCACCGCGTCTGCTGACGTCGTCCGTCACGGCGGCCCTCACGCACCTGCAGGGCACTCCCGGCAGCGGCAGCGCCCTGATCCTGATGGCGCCGCTGCCGGACGTGCCCCTCGCGGACGTGACGCGCGCGGCGCGGCGCGTGCAGGCGCGCGTGATCGTGATCGGCGGGGCCGTGCCGGGCGCGGTGACGCTGCCGGACCTGCACGCGGCGGCGCGCCTGCTGCGGCCCACGGCGGGCGCGGAGGGCGGCCCGGAGCGCGTGCAGGGAGGCGGCCCGGCCGGGGTGCCCCCCCGGCTCACGCTGATCGGGGCGAGCACGGGCGGGCCGAAGGTCCTGTCCGTCGCGCTGAGGAACCTGAAGCCGTCCGGGACGGTCGTGATCGCGCAGCACATCTCCGGCGGGTTCGGGCAGAACTTCGCGTCGTGGCTGTCCGGCGTGACGGGCAGCGAGGTGAGGGTGGCCCGGCACCTCGACCCGCTGCGGGCGGGCGAGATTCTCGTCGCGCCGGACGGGCAGCACCTGTGGCTGTCGGGCGGCGTGCTGCACCTGCAGCCGGGCCGTCCGGGGCTGGAACACCTGCCGAGCATCGACCGGCTGTTCGTGTCGGCCGTGCCGGTCGCCCCGACCGTGACGGGCGTGCTGCTGAGCGGCATGGGCGACGACGGCGCGGAAGGGCTCGCGCAGCTGCGCCGGGCGGGCGCGCTGACGGTGGTGCAGGCGCCCGCCACGGCGTCCCTGCCGTCCATGCCGCAGCAGGCGCTGCAGCGGGAACGTCCGAGTTACGTGCTGACGCCCGAGGAACTGGCGGGCCTGCTGGGAAGGAACGCATGACGCTCGACCCGGGCGCGTTCCTGCCGCTGTTCGCGGAGGAGGCCGAATCCCAGCTGCTGCTGCTGGAGCGCAGCCTTCACCGGCTGGAGGACGACGCGTCGGACGGGCAGGCGATCCGTTCGGCGTTCCAGGCGGCGCACTCCCTCAAGGGGGGGGCCGCCATGCTGGAGTTGCATGGCCTGCGGCTCGTGACGGGCGCCTTCGAGGACCTGCTGCAGAGGTGGCGGGACGACGCGTCCAGGGCCGGGCAGGGCTGGCTGGCGCTGTCGTTCGGGGTGCGCGATCACCTGCGCGCCAGCCTGGGGCAGCTGACGCCCGGCCTGCCCGCGACCATGCAGGAGGAGGCGCTGGCGGCCGCGCTGAAGGCCGCGTCAGTGGGCCAGGACGTTCAGGGTACTGTCGCCGCGCCCGTCAGTCCCGCGCCGCCCGCCTCCCTCCCCGCCGCGAGTGCCGTGGTGATGGATGACTCCCGGCTGGCGGGCGAGGCCGTGGCGGACCTGCTGCGCTCCGTCGGAGCGCGGGTCGTCCTCCACCGGCAGGCCCGGCCGTACGCGGGCGAGACGCTCGGCGTGGTGTCCGGCCAGCTCGCCGGGGACGCCCTGCGGCTCGGCTGGCCGCCGGACCGGCTGAGCGTCCTGAGCGAACGCCCGGACCGGGTCGCGGAGTCCCGGCAGGCCGGACTGCACGCCCAGGGCCGCCCGCGCCGCGACACGCCCCCGCACGCCCTGCCCGCCTTCTGGCTCGCCGTCCTCGCTTCCGTCCCCTCCCCCACCGCTCCCGAACGAGGTTCACCGTGAATGTCCTGATCGTCGACGACAGCCCCCTGATGCGCGCCATGCTCGCGAGCGCCCTCACGCCCACCGGCGCGGCCGTCACCGCGCCCGCGACGCTGGACGACGCGCGCACCCTGCTCGGCATGCCGGGCGGCGTCACGGACGTGGACGTGCTGCTGCTCGACCTGGTGATGCCGGACACGGACGGCCTGACCTTCCTGCGTGAACTGCGCGCCCACCCGCACCTGGAGGACCTGAGCGTCATCATGGTGACGGCCATGCAGGAGGAGGACCGGCTGGACGAGGCCTTCGCGGCGGGCGCCAACGACTACGTCACCAAGCCGGTCCGGCCCGGCGCGCTGTGCGCGCGTGCGTCCAGCGCGGCCCGCCTGACGCGCGCCCTGCGGTCCCGGCGGGAACGCGAAGCGGAGCTCAAGATGCTCAACGATCGGCTCGCGGACCTGAACGCGCAGCTGGAGACGCTGTCGCTCACGGACGGCCTGACGGGCATCTCGAACCGCCGCGCCTTCGATCAGGGGTACGAGCGGGCCCTGGCGCTGCACACGCGGACGGGCCTGCCGGTCACGCTGCTGCTGCTCGACATCGATCATTTCAAGCGGTACAACGACACGCTCGGGCACCCGGCAGGCGACGCGTGCCTGCAGCAGGTCGCGCGGGTGGTCCGGTCGCAGGTGAACCGCGCGGCGGACGTGGTCGCGCGCTACGGCGGCGAGGAGTTCGCGGTGCTGCTGCTGGACACGCACCTGCAGGGCGGGCGGTGCGTGGCGGACCGCATCCTGGCGGCCCTGCGGGACGCGGCGATCCCGCACCCGGCGCACCCGCTGGGGCAGGTGACGGTCAGCATCGGCGTGGCCGGGCACGGGCTGTCCGGGATGGTGTCGCTGAAGGATGCTGCGGACGAGGCGCTGTACCGCGCGAAGGCCGCCGGGCGGGCGCGGGCGGTGGTGTGGGGCGAGACGGACGCGGCACCCGCCACCTGAACCGAGGGCGCCGCAGGTGAACGCGGCCGGGCCTGTTCAGCGGGGCGGGCCGAGGCGTTCGAGGTGCAGCGCGAGGCTCAGCTCGAAGCGCGTGAAGGGCGCGCCGAGGTCCAGTTCCAGCAGCGTCTCCAGGCGCTGCACGCGCGCCGTCAGGGTGTTGAGGTGCACGCCCAGCTGCCGGGCCGTCCAGGCCTGCTGGAATCCGCTGTCCACGAGGGCCTGCAGCGTCACGCGCAGGTGGCCCGGCACGCCGGGCGCGTCGAGCCGCCCGAGGAGGCGCGCGTGGAAGGCGCGGAGCGCGGCGAGGTCCGACACGCTGCCGAGCAGTCTGGGGAGCAGCAGGTCCTCGTAGTGGTGCACGCCGGGACCGGTGACGCCCCGGAACGCGCGTGACAGTTCGGCATGCGCGGCGGGCAGGTCTTCCGGGCGCTCGCAGCGCGGGCCGATCAGGGTGACGCTTTCCGTCTCGCCGGGTGCGGTGGCCGTGAAGCGCCGCACCAGGGCCGGGTCGTCCGGCAGCAGGAACTCCACGCGGTTGAGGTTCACGGTCAGGAGGGCGGGCACGCCGTGCGCCTGGAGGCGCTGCGCGACGTGCCGGGCGAGCGCCTCGCGCTGCAGGAACGCCTCCGGCTGTTCCGGGACGTGCGGGGCGAGCGCTTCTCCGCCTGTCACGGCGCTCAGGCACACGCGGTACGGCTGCTGCGGCAGGTAGCCGAGCGCGGCGGCGCGCGCGCGGACGCTGGGCGTGTCGGTCCACCCGCCGCTGAACAGCGCGTCGAGCGCCGCGTAGCGCAGGCGCGCCTCGATGAGTGCCCCGGTACGCGCCTGCGAGAGGTGCAGCGCCAGGATGGTGGCCGCGTGCTCCAGCGCGCGCGCCTGCAGGTCCGGATCGCGGTCCGGCTGCAGCACGCCGCGCAGTCGCCCGACGTCCTCCCGGCCGATGGTGACGGGCACGGCCGCCCACGCACCGTCCGGACCGGGGAGCGGCGTTCCGGCAGGACTGAACTGCACGTCGGTGCGCAGAATGCCCGCGAAGCGGTCGAGGAGGGCGTCGACCGTGGCGACCGTGACGGCCGCCTGCGTGAGCGCCTGGTGGATGCGTTCGCTCGCGACGATCAGCGCCTGCTGCCGGTTCATGAGTTCGGCGCTGATGGCGTCCAGCACGTCCACGAACGGCACCTGCCACGGCAGGCTCAGCAGCGGCAGGTTGCGGGCGTCCGCGGCGCGCCGCATGGCAGGCGTGACGGTCAGCGCGTCCCGGCCTTCCGCGACGAGGAGCGCCGACACGCCTGCACGCGCGGCCCGCCGCACGAAGGTTTCGGGCGTGACGCGGCCCGCCCAGCCCGCGCCGGTCGTGAGGAGCAGCTCGCCGCCGCGCACCCAGCGTTCCGGGTCCGGCTGCTCCACCGTGTGCGCGCGGCGTACCACCATGCCCAGGCCCGCGTGCCCGGCGAGCAGCGTGGCGCCCACCAGGACCGGCAGGTGCAGCAGGTCCTGCACGAGCAGCGGGCGGGACACGCCGAGGTCCGGCAAGGGCAGCGCGTCGGTCATCCAGGTAGTGTACCTTCCACACGGCTGCACACGATTCCGGTCGTGTGATTCACACCTGGGCAGCCCCACCCGGAACGTGTACGCTGTCACGAAGTCCGGAGGAACGCGCGCCACCGACCCGTACCGAACGACACGCCCCACGCATGACCACGGCCGTGCACCGCGGCCACCAGGAGGAACCATGACGCACCGCACGCTCACCCTGACGGCCCTCACCGCCCTCCTGACGCTCGGCGCCGCCCAGGCCCTGCCGGTCATCAAGCTCGCCACGCTCAGCCCGCTCTCCGGCGGGCAGTCCGACCAGGGCCTGCAGATCCGCAACGCGACGCAGCTCGCCGTGGCCGCGTACCAGGCGCGCTTCAAGGCCGCCGGATTCGAGCTGCAGCTCGTCACGTACGACGACCAGGCCGACCCGACCACCGGTACGGCCCTCGCACGCCGCATCGCCGCCGACCCGGCCATCCTGGCGCTCATCGGGACGTACAACTCCGGCGTGGCCGTTCCTGTCAGCGACGTGCTGCTCGGCGCGCACATCCCCATGATCACGCCGTCCGCGACGGGCGTGAAGGTCACGGCGCGCGGCCTGCCGAACGTGAACCGTGTCGTGGCGCGCGACGACGCGCAGGGCAGCGCCATCGGCAAGTTCATCGCCACGACCCTCAAGGCCAAAAAGGTCTACATGCTCGACGACAAGACCGCCTACGGGCAGGGCCTCGCGAGCGAGGTCGAGAAGTACCTGCGCGCGCACGGCGTCACCATCCTCGCGTCCGAGGGCACCGAGGAGAAGAGCGACTTCTCCAGCATCATCAGCAAGATCAAGGCCCTCAACCCGGACGCGGTGTTCTTCGGCGGCATCTTCAACCAGGGCGCGCCCTTCGTGAAGCAGCTGCGCGAGTCGGGCGTCACGTCCGCCGTGATGGGCGGCGACGGCTGGGATTCCTCCGAATTCCAGAGACTGGCGGGCAGCACCGCCAGCGGCGTCATGTACACCGCGACGGCCGCGCCCGCCAGTTCCCTCCCGAAGGCAGCCACCTTCGCGGCGCTGTACCGCAAGACCTTCAACGCGGACGTGCAGGGCTTCGGTGTGACCGCCTACGACGCGGCGAACATCGCGCTCGGCACCATCCTGAACCTCGCCCGCAAGAGCGGCGGCAAGGTCCCGGACCACGCGGCCGTCGAGGCGGGCATCCGTGCCTCCAGAACGACGGGCCTGCTGAGCGGCACCGTGCAGTTCGACAAGCTCGGCGACCGGCTCGACGCGCGGATCTTCGTGATCCGCATCCAGCCGGACCTGTCCATCAAGGTCGTGGACGCCGTCAGCGCCGACAAATAAGGAAGGTGCAGGGGAGCGGGCGGGCGCTTCGGCGTTCCGCCCGTTTCCCGTGCCTGGCGGTCGTCCGGGCCTCGCTCACATGGTTCCGCTCCACCTTCATGAGGTGAGGGAAGCACACCGGATCTCGTTTCACCTGCGCCGGACCGTACGTCCTGCCGTTCGTTCCGACCGATTTCGGCTCAGGTGTGCCAGGCGACGCCGTCGCGGCCCGTGTGTTTGACGTGGTACAGGTGCCGGTCGGCGGTCGCGAGGGCCATCTCGAAGTCCGGGGTGGTCGCCTCCGCCACGCCGATGCTGACGGTCACGCGAAAGGGATGCGGCAGGTCCGGCCACGTCAGGTTGCGGATGGCGTCGACGACGTGCTGCGCAGTGCGTGCGAGGTCTTCGGCAGCCTCTGCGGGGCGCAGCAGCACGAATTCCTCCCCGCCGTAGCGGGCGATGACGTCCTGCGGGGCGGCGTGCTCGCGCAGCAGGCCCGCGAGTCGGCGCAGGACGGTGTCGCCGAAGGGGTGGCCGTACGTGTCGTTCACGGCCTTGAAGTGGTCGATGTCGATGATCGCCACGCCGAGCGGCGCGTCCGGGGTGGCGTTCAGGGCGAGCGTCTCGCCGCGCCGGAACAGGTGGTCGCGGTTCGACAGGCCCGTGAGACCGTCGGTGCGGCTGAGTTCCCGGATGCGGTCGTTGAGGGCCTGGAGTTCCCGCACGTGCTCCTGCAGCGCGGCGCTCTGGCGGCGTTCGTTCTCGGCGGCCTCCTCGAGTGCCTGGATGCGGTGCAGCACTTCGAGGCTGCGGTACACCTTGCGGCGTTCCGAGGCGTGCGTCGCCCGTTCGAAGTCGAGGGTGGCGCGCAGGTGCAGGAGGGCGTCGTGGTCGTGGCCGAGTTCGGCGTGCGCGCGGCTGAGCGCTTCGTGCAGTCGGGGCAGGGAGACGTGCGTGCCGAGGGACCGGGCGAACTCCACCTCGGGCGGCAGGAGGCGCAGGGCGAGGTGAGGGTCGCCGTGCCGGGTGAGGGCGAGCGCGACGTCGATGCGGAGTTCGGAGCCAGGGTTCTGTGCAGCGAGGGCGGCGAGGCGCGCTTCGAGTTCCGGCACCCGGGTGGTGCGGCCGAGCGCGTCGAGGCTCAGGAGGGTCGTGTGGACCGCTTCGGCCTCCACCTCCGGGCGGTGATGCAGGCCGGGGTACGTGAGCGCCTCCTCCAGGTACGTGAGGGCCTGCTCGTGCTGTCCGGCGTCCTGCGCGAACTGCGCGAGGTTGGTGAGGGCAATGGCGACACCGAACCCGTACCCGAGCTGCCGGAAACGCTGCAGGGCGGTCAGGACGTGCTCGCGAGCGCGGTCAGGGTCGCTGGCGCGCAGTTCCACACCGAGGTCGTGCTGGCCGGACGCCTCGAGTTCGTCGTCCTGCACCTGGCGCGCGACGCGGATCTGCTCGTCGTACAGGCGCACCGCCTGATCGGGCCGGTTCAGTCGGCTTTCCAGGCAGGCGAGGGTGTTCACGGCCCGGCCGTGCCACGCGCTGAGCGGTTCGCGCTGCAGGTCACGGATCGCCTGGTGTGAGCGGTGCAGGCTGGCCGGGAGGTTTCCGTCGCGCCATTCGAGGTACGCGAGGACCACGTCCACCTGCGGCGGAGCAGGTGCAGCAGGACGGAACGTCAGCGCGAGGTGCCGGGCGAGGACCGGATCCTCGTCCCTCACGGCCCAGGCGCGTTCCAGGTCCAGCAGGGGGGTCGGGACGCTCCGGAAGGCGCTCATGTTCTGTCTCACAGTGTACCGGGGCAGGTCTTACGGGACGTTGACAATTCAGGGACAATGAGGAACGCAGGGCGGGCACACGCCTTCCGGGCCGTTTCTGTGTCGTGCGGCGCGCCTCTCAGGGGAGGAGTGGCGCGTCCGCGAAGCGGTTGCGGAACTCTGCGGGGGGCACGCCGGGCGCGATCAGCCAGCCCTGCATGGTGGGGCAGCCGAGCTCGGCGAGCAGGTCCGCCTGGGCCTCCGTCTCGACGCCCTCGGCGACGACGTGCAGTGCGAGCGCACTGGCGAGGGCCAGGGTGGCCTGCACGATGGCGCGGTTCTCGCGGCCGTCACGGCCGGGCCGGTCGAGTTCGTTCACGAAGGCCCGGTCGATCTTCAGTTCGTGCGCGAGCAGGTGCCGCAGCGTCATGAGGGTGGAGTACCCGGTGCCGAAGTCGTCGATGGCGACACGAACGCCGAGCGCGTTCAGTTCGTGGATGGCGTACGTCACGGCGCTCAGGTCGTTAATGATGGCGGTTTCCGTGATCTCGAGCATCAGGCGCTCCGGTGGGAAACGCGCGGCTCGCAGCAGCACGGCGAGGTGGGCCGGGAAACGGGAGTTGCGCAGCTGGACCGGTGAGACGTTCACGCTGAGCCTGAGGTGCGCGGGCCAGTGGGCCGCTTCGTGCAGCGCCTCTCGCAGCACGAAGGTGCCGATGTCCGTGATCAGTCCGGTCGCCTCGGCCACCGGGATGAACTCGGCGGGCGACACGGGGCCGAGCGTGGGATGCGTCCAGCGGAGCAGCGCCTCGGCGCCCGTGACGGCGCGGGTGTCGCAGCGCACCTGCGGCTGATACACGAGCGTGAACTGGCCGCCGCTCAGGCCCTCGTACATCGCCGCTTCCAGTGCGAGGTGCGAGATGCGCGGCTGGGAGGACGGCAGGTAGGCCTGCCACAGCTGGCCGCTGCGTTTGGCCTGGTACATGGCGGTGTCGGCCTGACGCATCAGGCTCGCGAGCGTGTCGCCGTGGTCCGGCGCGAGACTCCAGCCGATGGCGACACCGACGCGCAGGGAACGGCCGGAGATGTCGAAGGGTCGGCTCACGGCGTTCTGGACGGCGGCGCTCACGGCCTCGATGTGCGCGGGATCGTCGAGAAGCAGCGCGAACTCGTCGCCGCCCATCCGTGCGAGCGACAGGACCGGGAAGCGGACGAGTTCGGCCTGCAGGCGCTCTCCGACGCCGCGCAGCAGGTCGTCGCCGACGTCGTGGCCGAGCGTGTCGTTCACGAACTTGAAGCGGTTGAGGTCCATCAGGGCCAGAGCGCGCGGGGGCGCGTCAGGCGTGCCGAGGAAGGCAGCGACCGACCGCGCGAACCCGTCACGGTTCAGCAGGCCGGTCAGGGAGTCGCGGTAGGCGAGGCGCTCCAGACGGTCCTGGTGCCGTTGCCGGTCGATGAAGAGCGCCACGTGCCCCGCGACGTGCTCCGCAAGGTCCTGCACCTGCGTGGTGGCCTCCAGGCGCTGCGGGTGCGTCAGGGCCAGCACGCCGAGCAGTTCGCGGGCGTGGTCGTAGAGCGGCACCTCGACGCTCGTCCCGACGGCGGGCCGCCACTGGCCGTCCACGAGCGTCCCGAGGTTCAGCCGCTCCCACACGTGTTGAATGACGTGAGGGCGCGCCTGCCGGTCCGGGTCGCGCCGCGCCCAGAGTCGGCGGGCGTCTTCACTCAGGTAGTCCTGCAGGCTGGCGCGCAGTTCCGGCAGGACGGGACCGATGGTGCGCATGACGGGCTCGTCGAGCGTGACGACGCCGGGTGTCCAGCCGGGCGTGGCCTCCTTCAGGCCGTGGAACATCCACTCCAGCACCTCTTCGAGCGGCGCGCCTCCGAGGGACGTGACGGCCGCCGCCGCGAAACTCTGCAGGAACACGCTCGCCTGCCGCTGTACGCGCACGTCACGCAGCAGCAGGGCCCAGTGGGGCGTCTGCCGCTGCCCTGGCCCGGGGTCGTCCGGGGGCATGGGGGTGGCGCTCACCTCCCACCACTGGCTGCTGGCGGAGAAGCGCAGGTCCATGACGATCGGCGCGTCCGGGTTGCTCCGCATGCGGCCGAACAGCCGTTCGACTTCCGGCCGGTCGCGGCGGTCCCACGGCCAGTCGAGCGGGCACGTACCGAGAATGTCCTGCCGCTGGCCGACGAGCGAGATGAAGGCCGCGTTGGCGTACACGACCTGCAGGGTTTCCGCGTCGAGCAGGCAGACAGGCGCGGAGGTGGCGTTCATGCCGCCCTCCAGCAGGCGGAGGCGTTCGGTCTGCTGCAGGCGCTCCGGGAGGTCTGTGGCGCAGGAGATCACGAGGTCGCGGTCGGTGGTGGGCTCGCGCGCGGAGATGAAGGTCCGTTCGTAGAGCCGGTCACCGATCGTTTCGGTCCAGCGCCGAGGTTCGCGCGTGGCGAGAACGGACGCGAGTTCCGCTTCGCGCCGCTGCAGGGCGGGTTCGTCAAGCTGCAGTGCGGCGGCGGCGTCCCGGTCACGCCGCCCTGTCACGACGTCTCGCAGGGCAGCGTCCGGCACGGCGGCCGGGTTGACGTACAGGTAACGGCCCTGCTCGTCCAGCACGCTGACGGGCAGCGGCAGGTCCTGCAGCAGCCGGTGATAGAAGGTCACCTCGCCCGACTGTGCCGGGCTCGGCCGGATGACGATCATGACGGCGCGCCGACCGCCCGGCAGCTCGAAGCGCACACCGCGGATCTGCGCGTGGATGGGGTGGCCGCGCGGGTCGCGGAAGGTGCTGTCGCGGCGCGTGGGCAGTTTCAGCTCGGCGCCGAAGGTCGTCACGTTCCGGCGGAACGCCTCGCGTTCGTGCGCGGCGACGATCTTCAGGACGTCCGTGCCGGGGAGGGTCGCGGCGTCGTGGCCGCTCCAGGTGCCGAACGCCTCGGAGACGGCCAGCACCTCGAGGGTGAGCGGCTCCAGCACCAGGACGGGATCGATGCTGCGGGTGATGGCGTCGAGAACGACACGGTCGTCTCGAGCAGGGTTTGCAGCCATACTTCGAGTATGGGTGCGTGCCGTCACGGAAATCTTAACCGGACGTCCACGTTCGCCCTTCTGCCGGGGGCGAGGCGCCCACCGGTCAGGCGGTGCGGCCGCTGCGCCGAAGCCTGGGCGCAGCCATCCATCAGATTGATCCGGTAGGATGGGGCATGACTGCCGCTCGCCAGCCACCGGTGCTCGACCTGCTGAAGGCGCTCGCGAGCGAGGTCCGCTTTGAACTGGTACGGATCCTGGCGCACGGCGAGCACTGCGTCTGCGATCTGGAGGCGGTGCTGGGGTTACCGCAGTCGAAGGTGTCGTACCACCTGGCGGTCCTGAAGGACGTGGGACTGGTGAGCAGCGAGCAGCGCGGCAAGAACAGTTACTATCGCCTGCAGCACGGGCCGCTGTACCTGCTGGGCGGCGAGTTGCTCGCTGCGCTGCTGACGCCTGACCCGGCGTTGACGCAACGAATCAGATCGGTGTGTTAGGCTGCCGTCATGACCCGCGTCCTGATCCTCTGCACCCACAACAGCGCCCGCAGCCAGATGGCCGAGGGCCTGACCCGCCGGGCTGCCCAGCGGCTTGGCCTCGACCTGGAGGTGTTCAGCGCCGGGACGGAAGCCACGCGCGTCAAGGAGGACGCGGCGACCGTGATGGCGGAGATCGGCGTGGACCTCGGCACGCACCGCAGCAAGACGCTGCACGACGTGCCGGACCCCTGGAACTTCGAGTACGTGGTGACGGTGTGCGACAGTGCCGCCGAGGCCTGCCCCACGTACCCCGCCCGCACCACACGGCGGCACTACCCGTTCGTGGACCCGAGCGGCGGGAGCCTGGAGCGCTGGCGGGCCGTGCGTGACCAGCTGGACCTGCAGTTCGTCTCGTTCGTGGAGGCCCTCAGGGACGGCCGCCCGGTGCCGGACAGTTACGAGGACAGTCCCGCCGTGTCGGTGGCCTGAGTGCCTGTGCCGCTGCCGCGCGCCGTGGCGGCCGAACTGCTGGGCACCTTCGCGCTGACGTTCTTCGGGCCGGGCGCGGCGGTGGTGGACGCGCAGACGGGTCAGCTGGGCCACATGGGGGTGGCCGCGGTGTTCGGGCTGACGGTGGCCGCCGTCATCGCGGCCCTCGCGCCAATCAGCGGGGCGCACATCAATCCGGCCGCGACGCTCGCGCTGACGCTGGCCGGAAAGTTCCCGGCGCGCCGGGCGCTGCCATACGTCGGCGCGCAGCTGCTCGGGGCCGCACTGGCGGCGTACCTGCTGCTGGCGTTGTTCGGCCTGCGCGGCGACCTGGGCGTGACGGTCCCGGCAGTCGGGACGGGGCGCGCGTTCCTGCTGGAGGCGGTCATGACGTTCTTCCTGCTGCTGGTGGCGCTCCGCAGCGGTCTGCCGTGGACGGTGGGGGCCGCGGTGGCGCTGGAGGCGGCGGTGGGCGGCCCGGTCACGGGCGCGAGCATGAATCCCGCCCGCAGTTTCGGTCCGGCGCTCGCGAGCGGCATCTGGACCGCGCACTGGCTGTACTGGGCGGCCCCGATGCTGGGCGCGGTCCTGGCGGTCGCCGCGAACCGTTTCCTGAGTCCGGCAGCACCGGTCGAACCTGAACCTCACGGGGCGCAGGAGTTCGCGCCACGCGGCGGGCAGGCGTGACCGGGACCGGAAGCGGGAGGCGGGCGTGAAGGTCGCGGTGTTCGGGGACGTGCACGGCAACCGCTTCGCGCTGGAAGCCGTGGCTGCAGACATCGGGCGCCACCGGCCGGACGTGTGGGTGAACCTGGGCGATCAGGTGTTCGGCGGGGCGGACCCGGCGGGCGCGTTCCGGCTGCAGCAGGACCTGAGAGCGACGTATGGCGTGCACGAGGTGCGCGGCAACACGGACGAACGGCTCGGTCAGCCGCTCACGGACGCCACCGAGAAATGCGTGACGCTCGAATGGCTGCACGCGCTTCTGCCGCCGGGAGCGGGCGCCCACGTGGCCGGTCTGCCCACCACGCTCACCGTGGCGGGCGGGGAGGTGCTGGCGGCGCACGGCACGCCTCACAGTGCCTGGACGGCACTGCTGCTCGACGGGAAGGCCTGGGCGGACGACGCTCTCGTGCTGGACCGGCTGGGCGACACCGGGCGGGCGAAGGTGGTGGTGGTCGGGCATTCGCACCGGGAGCACGTGCGACAGGTCGGGGCGGTGAGCGTCGTGAACGTGGGGGCCGTCAGCCGTCAGCGGGACGGCTCGCCACTCGCCCGCTGGACCCTGCTGGAAGGCGAGGGCGACGTGTGGAACGTGACGTTACGGCGCGTTCAGTACGACGTTCAGGGGGCCGCCGCGTGGGCCGAGACGCACGCGCCGGGCGGGACGCGCGAGGCGGCGCAACTCCGGACGGGCCGCAAGGAACGGTAGGGGCACCCACCACCCAGACGCGGCTGGACACCCGAAGTTCAGCCGTGCGGGTCGGGGACCAGACCGTGCGGCGTGCGGTTCAGGCGGTGCCGGGCGGTGGAGTGACGAGGCCGCGGTACAGGGCGGTGAGGGCGTCGGGCAGGACGGCGTCGAGCTGCAGGTGCAGGGCGGCGAGTTCGGTGCCGCTGAGGGCGTCGCGGACGGCGGGGCTGGGGTCGCTCATGGGTTGCAGGCCCGCGATGAGCGCCTGCGTGTACGTGAGGAGGCGCGCGCCGCCCCCGGCGGGCAGGCCGGGGAGGGCGGCTTCGAGCAGGGGGGTGGTCTGGGCGAGATGTCCGGCGATCCAGGTCTTGTGCGTCAGGGCGCGTTCCGGGGTGATGTTGTGTTCGAGGATCCCGGCGAGCAGCGGGATGAGGCGCGTCAGGTTCTGGCGCTCCAGGGTGAGGGCGGTGACGGTGCGCGCGAGGCTTTCGGGGGTGTGCGTGCCGCCGAGGCGCAGGTGGCGGTCGAGGGCGGCGAACCAGTCGCCGAGCAGCGTCTCGTAGAGGCTGAGGAAGAGGTCTTCCTTGCTGGGGAAGTACGCGAAGAGGGCGGCCTTGGTGACGCCGACGCCGGTGGCGATGGCGTTGAGGGTGAGGTCCGGGTAGCGGTGCGTCTGCCAGAGGGTGAGGGCGGCCGCGAGGATCTGTTCGCGGCGTTCGCGTTTGGCCTCGTCACTGCGGGCGCGAACGTTAAAAACCATGAGTCAATAGTAGCAGAAGTTGGCCCAGCGTTCACTGAACGTGATGGCCGAGGTCCGCCTTCCTGGGGCGCTTGACAGAGCGACCCCAGGTTGCTTAACTTAATTCACCAGCGGTCATTTATTCTGGCCGCGGCAGGAGACCGCATGACCCAGACCAGCACCACACCCCCCGGCCCCACCCGCCCCACCGCCCTCATCACCGGCGCCAGCGGCGGCATCGGCGAAGCCATCGCCCGCCAGCTCGCCGCACGCCACACGCACCTCATCCTCGTCGCCCGAAACGAATCCCGCCTCCAGACCCTCGCCACCGAACTGCAGGACCGCCACGGCGTCCACGCGCACGTGATCGCCCAGGACCTCACGGCCCCCCACGCCACCGACGCCCTCTGGGAACAGGTCCAGACCCGGAACCTGCAGGTGGACTTCCTCGTGAACAACGCCGGCTTCGCCGACTACGGCGAATTCCACACCCTCGACCGCGCCCGCCAGCTCGACATGATCCAGGTGAACGTCACGGTCCTCACCGACCTCACGCACCGCTTCCTGCCCGGCATGGTGCAGCGCTCACGCGGCCGCGTCCTGAACATCGCCAGCACCGCCGCCTTCATGCCCGGCCCCCTCATGGCCGTGTACTACGCCACCAAAGCCTACGTCCTCAGCTTCAGCGAAGCCCTCAACGAGGAACTGCGCGGCACCGGCGTCCACGTCACCGCCGCCTGCCCCGGCCCGGTCGCCACCGGCTTCCAGGCCGCCGCACAGATGGAAGGCAGCCGACTGATCGCCACGGACGCCGGACAGCGCGCCATCATGACGCCGGACACGGTGGCCGCCGAGGCCGTGGACGCCATGCTGCACGGCCAGAGCGTCCGCGTGATCGGCCTGATGAACCGCGTGCAGGCCTTCCTGCCCAGACTCGTCCCGCGCGCCCTGCTGCCCAGAATCGTGAAACAGGTCCAGGACCGCGCCCACTGATCCCTCCGCCGGAACGCCTACCCGGCCACTACGCCACCCGGCGAATGTGAGACAGACACGCGCCGCCGTACACTTCATGGCAGGTGAGAACGCACGCCGCTCTCCCCCACCGGCCAGACCGGGACCGACTCCACCGAACCTCTCCGGAATGGGCCGAAGACCCTGGGTTACCCAACTGTCACCTGGAACCCGACCCAGGATCACCCCTCGTCCATTCCGCCCGTGATTCCATCGTCCAACGGCACAAGACGCCCCGTTGTCTGCGGGAAGATGCGCCAGTGCCGGTGAATGCTGGAATTCCCGCTGGAATCGCCACACCATGCGTTGCAGGGAACCTCAGGGCCGACCGGTCACGGTTCTTTCACACCTCGGCCCCCATGGGGGCGAACGGGCGGAAACCTCCGCAGGAGGGTCCGGGTTCGGTTCCCGGCATGGAAATGGCCCGATTCCGTGACCACCCCCTTGCCCGGAAGTTCCCCCGCTGCGCCACAGATCAGCATCACGGTTGGGCCGAAGAAGGCTCGGTTCTCTCTGGCGATCACCCCTCACGGGGTCCGGGTTCGACTCCCGCATCCGACCTCCACGCCTTGCCCGACCAACCCACGCAGATGTCGTCCAGCAGCCAGGATTTCTCGTTGCCAGCGAGAGGACGGTGGTGCGAATCCACTCATCTGCTCCACGCAGGCTTCTTCCAGTCAGCAGGATGCCCGGCAACCGTCGGGTGACGGCGGTGCAATTCCGTCCAGCCTGCTCTACACTCCGGTATCCCAATTCGGCAGAGGAACACGCCTCAGAAGCGTGACAGTGTGAGTTCAAATCTCACTCGGAGGACCAGCCCCAGCGCGGGCCACCGCACCAGAAATCCACTCCCAGAGGTACACGTATGAACGAGGCCACCCTGCACTCCACCCCCGCCCAGCGCACACAACTCAGTCAGGCCAGGCGAAAGGGTCGGAATCTGCACGGCCCGTTCCTCTGGCGAGGTCCGAAACCGGCCCGATATTCCCACCCCACCCGGACGCGAAATTCCGGATGGGCGGCGAAGACGGCGAGTCGCAGACGACTGTAAATCGTTTGCCTTCGGGCACAGTGGGTTCGAATCCCACCCCATCCACCATACGCGGCGGGTAGCTCAGCGGCAGAGCATTCGACTGCCCGAAAGGGCAGTTTCCCTCCACGCCCACTCGCCCAACCTGGGCCGACAGTGGAGGGTGACCTCTATATCGAACGGGCGCGGGTTCGACCCCCGCCCCGCCGCTTCACTTCGACTCTCACCGTGGGGACGGTGGCGGAGCTGGTCAAACGCACATGTTTGCCCCTCGTGGGCTGACCCTCACCGCCCCTTGCCCGTCCGGGCCGATGCGTGAAGGTGACCTGGAACATACGGCCGGAAGGTCTCGCGGGTTCGAATCCCGCCCGTCCCCCTCTTCCCCACTTCTGGGGCTGGTAGCTCAGTTCAACGCGCCTTTGCAGCCCTTGCCTGCCGTGCATTCCGGGCCGATCGCAGAGGCTTACAGGGAGAGCGTCCGCGTGAGCGGAAGGTCGCGGGTTCAAGTCCCGCCCAGCCCCACACGACATGGAACGGTAGCTCAGCGGTCAGAGCACTTCGCCTTCCCGATCTCTCGCCCTGCCGTGCAGACGGTTCAGGGCCGACAGTGAAGGCTTATCGACTTCGGATCGAGTGGTCGTGGGTTCAAATCCCACCCGTTCCCCCACAGAAACAGGTCGCTCAGCTGGAAGAGCGCCCAGCTCCGAACGGGGAGGTCACGCCCCTCAAGTATTGCCAGGTTCACCCGTCTTCCGGGATAGCTCAGTGGCAGAGCGCCTGCCTGTTAAGCAGGACGTCGCAGGTTCGAACCCTGCTCCCGGAGCCAAACTTCTCCACCCGGTCATGGAAAGCCGTACAGCACGTCCTTTCATGACGACTCTCTGAACGAAGTCCAGCGGAAGCACGCCTGATTCGGATTCAGGCGGTCGCACGGAAGGTCCGTGCCGTTCAGACCGTATGGGCCTGTCGCGTAACGGCAGCGCGTCCCCACCTGGCCACAGGCTCAGGGACGGCCCCTCGCCTCTCTTGCAGGTCATCAACGTAGGCTGACCTGCTCATGGTTGCACAGGGGAAGTGGGCGTTCGAATCTCCCCATCTCCACCAGACAGACCGCGACGAGGAGGCCGGGCAACCGGCGCGGGGCAGAACGTCCGACGTATGGAGAGTGTGGTGTAAAGGCTGCACGCCGCCCTGTGAAGGCGGAGGTCATAGGTTCGATTCCTGCCACTCTCCCCAACGGGTTTCTCGCTTGACGGCAAAGCACACGTTTCCAACACGTGCAGATCGGGGTTCGAATCCCTGGAAGCCCGCCACCTGTTCCGGTCGCTCGGTCGCGCAGAGCACTCGCCTTTCAAGCGAGGAGTCGTGGGTTCGAGTCCCACCCGGTTCACCACTTCGGCGCACGTGCGCCACAGTCGCCGCTGGCGAATCCAGCGTCCCGTTCACTCGCCCTGTCGAAAGGAGGGCCGAATCATGAAGAACCTCTTGAACGCACTGAACCCCCTGAACCGCACCCAGACCGAGCGGCTTGACCCGCGTCAGGTCGTGAACAACGCGGGCGGATTCGTGTACGAGCTGTCCGACGAGGCGCGCCTGACGCGCTTCCTGATCCTGGGCACGGACGGCGGCACCTTCTACGCCACGGAGCGGGCACACACCCTGCAGGCGACGGAGTTCGTGAAGACCTTCGTGCAGGTGGACGCGGGCGCGGCGCTGCGCGTGACGCTGGACGTGATCCGCACGAACCGTGCGCCGAAGCCGGGCCCGGCGCTGCTGGTGCTGGCGCTGATCGCGAAGACCGCGCCGGACGCGCAGGTGCGCAGGGCGGCGTGGGACGTGCTGCCGGAGGTGGCGCGCACGGGCACGATGCTGCTGCACTTCCTGGCGTTCGCGGACGCGCTGGGCGGCTGGGGTCGCCTGACGCGCCGGGGCGTGGCGCGCGTGTACGAGGACGCACCCGTGGAGCGGCTGGCGTTGTGGGCCGTGAAGTACAAGGCCCGTGACGGCTGGAGTCAGGCGGACGCGCTGCGCAAGGCGCACCCGAAGACCGCGGACGCGGGCCGGAACGCGGTGCTGCGGTTCATGGTGGACGGCGTGCTGCCCGACGTGGGCGACATCAGCGAGCCGGCCCTGCGCGTGATCGAGGGTCACCTGCTGGTGCAGGGCGTGACGTCCGACCGGGACGCGGCGGGCCTGATGCGCGGGTACGGTCTGCCGATCGAGGCGGTGCCGACGCACCTGCGGGGCGCGGAGGTGTACCGGGCCGCGATGGAGACGAACGGGCTGACGTGGCTGCTGCGGAACCTGGGGAACCTGGGCCGCGTGGGCGTGCTGAGCGTGAACGACGGCGAGGTCGTGCGGGCGGTGGTGGAGCGCGTGACGGACCCGGGCGCGCTGCGGCGTGGGCGTATTCATCCGCTGGACGCCCTGAAGGCGCATCTGGTGTACGCGCAGGGGCGGGGGGTGAAGGGTCGGGGCGAGTGGGTGCCTGTGCCGAAGGTGGTCGATGCGTTGCAGGACGCGTTCTACGCGTCGTTCGGGGCGGTGCGGCCGGCCGGGAAGCGCTTCATGCTGGGTCTGGACGTGTCGGGCAGCATGGGTATGGGTCTGGTGGGCGGCGTGCCGGGCCTGAGTCCGCTGAAGGCGACGGCGGCGATGGCGCTGGTCACGGCCCGTACCGAGCCGGACTACGCGGCCCTGGCGTTCAGCGCGGCGGGCGGCGGGTACGGTGGCCGCTGGGGCGGCGGCACGCCCGGCCTGACGCCATTGACGGTCAGCCCGCGTCAGCGTCTGGACGACGTGATGACGGCCATGCAGCGGATTCCGATGGGCGGCACGGACTGCGCCCTGCCGATGCTCTGGGCGGCGAAGCAGCGGGTGGAGGTGGACACGTTCGTGGTGTACACGGACAACGAGACCTGGGCGGGGAACGTGCACCCGGCGGTGGCGCTGGACCGCTACCGGCAGGCGATGGGCATTGCGGCGCGGCTGATCGTGGTGGGCATGACCGCCACGGAGTTCAGCATCGCCGACCCGAACCGGGCCGACATGCTGGACGTGGTGGGGTTCGACTCGGCCGCGCCGGGCGTGATGACGGATTTCGCGCGTGGGGGGGCGTGACGGGCGTGAGGTGATGCAGTCCCGGTTGACCGGGTCGGGGCGTGCGGGCGGAACTTCTGCCGGTGCGCCCCGCTCGTGTTGCCGGTGTGCGGTTGAGTGGGAGGGCCGGATGTGTTATGTTATTGGCGTAATCAACGCGCCCCTTTCAAGGAGAACATCATGCTCTACCGTCACGGCGACGTCCTCGTCCAGCAGGTCCAGACCCTCCCAGACAGCCACCCGCGCCCCGGCGTCACCCTCGCACACGGCGAGGTCACCGGCCACAGCCACCGCTTCAGCGAACCGGGCAGCGTCCAGCTGCACCAGTCGGGACGCGACCTGTACGTGCAGGTCCTGACGGACCACGCCGACCTGATCCACGAGGAGCACCGCACCATCCGCCTCCCGCGCGGCGTGTACCGGGTCTGGATGCAGCGCGAGTACACGCCCGCCGGCATCCGCCGGGTGTACGACTGATGCCCGCTCCGCTCGGCGCGGACGCCGCCCGCACCCTGATCCTGTCCGGCGAGGCCCACGGACCGCTGCACGTCCAGGGCCGCCTCGACCTGAGCGGCACGCGCCTCACCCGCCTGCCGGACCACCTGAGCGCCGACGTGCTCGACGTGAGCGGCACCGGACTCACGCAGCTGCCGGAGCACCTGCAGGTGGGCGAACTGATCGCCACGGACCTGCCGCTGCACGAGGTGCCGGGCACGCTCCGCGTGCAGTTCCGGCTGGTGCTGGACCGCTGCGCGTCCCTCACCCGCCTGCCGCGCAACCTGCAGGTCGGCTCGCTCAGTCTTCAGGACTGCGCGTCGCTGGAAGCTCTCCCGGAAGGGCTGGACGTGTGCTTCCTGAACCTCAACCGCTGCGAGGCCTTCCACCACTGGCCGCAGCGCGGACGCCTGCGGTTCGGACACCTGAGCGCGCAGGACTGCCCACGCCTGCACGATCTGCCCGGCTGGATCACGCATGTCGCGCAGCTGGACGTGCAGGGCTGCCGGTCCCTCACGCGGCTGCCCGGCACGTTGCGCGTGAGCGGCTGGGTGGACGTGGGCGGCAGCGCCCTGAGCGCCCTGCCGGACGAGCGCGTCCCGCTGCGCTGGCGGGGCGTGCGCGTGGACGCCCGCACCGCCTTCAGGCCCTGGGAACTGACGGTGCCGGAGATCCTGGAGACCGCGAACGTCGAGCGGCGCCGCGTGATGCTCGACCGGGTGGGGCCGGAACGCCTGCTCGCCGAGGCGGGCACACAGGTGCTCGACCGCGACGAGGACGCCGGAGGGGAGCGCCTGCTGGTGCGGGTGCCCCTGAGTGGCGACGAGCCGTTCGTGGCGGTGTGCGTGGGCTGCCCCTCGACCGGCAGGCGTTACGTGCTGCGCGTTCCGCCCACCCTGACGTCCGCGCATGCCGCGTCCGCGTGGCTGGCGGGCTTCGACGACCCGGCCGCGTACCGTCCGGCCATCGAGGCCTGAAGCGACACGCGGCGGCACGCTCCGGAGGGCCGTCAGGGGTGGGCGCGGGCGCGTTCCAGCAGGGCGTGCAGGGCGGCCGGGTCGGTCCACGCGGCCGGGTCGGGAATCCGGGCGAGCAGGCCGTCCCGGAACACGTCCGGCAGGCCGAGCGCCGGGACGTGCGCGTACCCGATGTGGCAGTCGCAGGCGGCGCGGCTGCACGGGCGGGGCCGCAGCAGGGTGCGGACGTCCTGCTCGTACAGGTTCCCGAGCGGCCGCTCGATGAAGTGGCAGCGGCGCACGGTCCCGTCGCCCTCCACGCTCACGGCGTCCTCCCCGGCCGTGCACGGCTGGCCGCGCACCCGGTAACGGCGGTTCACCTCGAACAATGGATCGACCGCCACGAGGCGCGCCACGTCTTCCGGCGTGGCGCGCCTCTCCTCGGGCCGGTAGGCGTTCACCCACAGGTAGACGTGGGCGGGCAGCGCGGCCCGCATCGCCTCGATCTCGGGCAGGTGGCGCTTCAAGCCGACCGTGCCGACGCTGTAGCGCACGCCGCGCGCGTCGAGTTCCGTGCAGCGTTTCAGGAAGCGTTCGGCGCTCGTCTCGCCGGGGTGGTACGTGCACCACAGGCCGGTCTTGTCGAGGTTCGCGTCCCGTGTCCAGTCGAGCCGTCCGGACAGGTTCGTCTGAATGGCGACCTGCCGGACGTTCGGGAGGCGGCCCAGGCGCACGATGGCCTGCTGGTAGCGGGCGTGCGCGAGCGCCTCGCCCCACGGGGTGAACAGTACCGACACCGTGAACGGCTGCGCTTCCACCCAGCGCAGGAAGCGTTCCAGCGCCTCGCCGTCCGCGCGGTGCTCGGCGGGCGTCTCGTGGTGTTTGGCGAACGGGCAGTACGGGCAGGCGTACGTGCAGCTCTCGAGCGGCCCACGGTACAGGACGCTGAGGTGCTTCAGGTCCATACGTGCTGTTCGCTCAGGGTCCGCACTTCGGGGCTGTACAGCCACGGGCCGATGGCGTCCGAGCGTTCCAGTCCGGCGGGCGTGAGGCGCAGGGCGTGCGGCGTGAGCTGCGCGAGGCCCGCGTCCACGAGCCGCGTGAGCTGCGGGTGGTCCGTCAGGGCGTCCGTGCCGAAACGGGCGCGGTACAGCGCGCGGTCCAGTCCGGACGCGTGCAGCAGGCTCTGCAGCAGGAAGCGTCGGCGCTGCTCGCCGGGGTTCAGGCGCAGGCCGTGCGTGGCGAGCGCGAAGGTGTCGTCGCTGCGGGCCACGAAGTCGTGCAGGATCTCGCGCACGCCGCTCTGCCCGACGGCGTACTCGCTGGAGTAGTGCAGGTCGCGGGTGTACGAGCGCGCGCCGCAGCCGAGGCCGACCATGCCGTCCCGCTGGCACACGTAGTCCGGCTCCTCGATCAGCGGACGACGGCCCGGGGCGGGACGCACGAAGCGGCGCATGGAGGTCTGCTCGTACCCCTCGCCGAGCAGGTACTCGCGGCCCACGCGGTACAGTTCCAGCCGCTCGTCGTCCCAGGAGCGGCCGAGGCGGGCGATGCCGGTCAGCGGGCGCACGTACAGCGGGTACAGGAAGAGCTCCTCCGGCGACCAGCGCAGCGCGGCCCGCAGGGACTGCAGCCACGAGTCCGGCGTCTGGTGCGCCAGCCCGTAGATCAGGTCGATGTTCAGGTCGAAGGGACCGGCGGCACGGATGGCGCCGAGCGCGTCCTCGACTTCAGCCGTGCGCTGCGCGCGGCCCACGCTGCGCACCTCGGCCTCCACGAAGCTCTGCACGCCGATGCTGACGCGCTGCACGCCGCGCTCCGCGAGGACGGCGAGCCGGTCCGGGGTGGCCGTCGCGGGCGACGTCTCGACCGAGGTGGGGAGGGCGCCAGGGTCCGCGCCGAAGGTGCCGGACAGCAGGTCGAACACGCCCGCGAGGTCGCCCGCCGCGAGGTACGTGGGGGTGCCGCCGCCCAGCGCGATGCGCGAGAAGCCCGCGTCTCCGAGCGCGTCCCGCGTGACGCGCGCCTGCCGCTCCAGGGCCGCGAGGTACTGGCGTTCCAGCGTGCCGCCCGGGTGGGTGGTCGTGAAGAGGTTGCAGAACCCGCAGCGCATCTCGCAGAAGGGAATGTGGACGTACAGGAACAGCTGACGGCGGTCCTCGTCCGCCCAGGCGTCCCGCAGCGGGACGGGCGGGTCGAGCCGCCGGTACGCGGTCTTGTGCGGGTACGCGTACGTGTACGCTCGGTAGGCGCTGCCGAGCGTCACGTCCGGCAGGGAAGCAGGGTCAGTCATGGTGGGCTCCGGGGAGGATGGTCTCGGCGTACGGGACGGTCCACACGCAGGGGTGCGCGACGCGGTGCCCCCAGTATCCGTCGTCGCCGAAACAGGTGCCGTGATCGGCGCACACGACGAGCAGCGTGTCGCCGCGCGCCTGCAGGGCGGCGAGCAGGGTGGGGAGGGCCGCGTCCACGCTGGCGAGCGCGGCCTGCTGCGTCCGGGCGGAGTCGCGGTGATGGCCGGGCAGGTACGGGTGCGTGGGCGCGTGCGTCGCGGCGAAGTTCAGCAGCAGGAAGGCCCGCCGGTCTCCCAGGAGACGCTGCAGGGCGCGGGCCGCGACGCGCGTCTGGGCGGCGGCGGAATCGGTGTGCTGCACGCCGAGCGCCGGGGACCAGTGACGCTCGTGGAACAGGGACGGGAGGACGCTGCCGAGCGCGGTCCGGCCGTTGAAGAACCCCACGCCGCCCACGCAGACGGTGTGGTACCCGCGCGCGGCGAGCGCGGCGGGCAGGGTCGCCTCGGGAAACACGAAGGTGTGCGGGCCGGTGCTGACGCTGCCCTCGAAGGCGGCCGCGAAGAGTCTCGGGTGCCGTCCGGGCCGGGCGGGCGTGGGCAGGAAGCCCGACAGGAACGCGTGATGCGCGGCGTACGTGAAGCTGCCGGGCGTGTGCCGCGCCTCCCAGGTGCCGCCCGGCAGGAGGCGCGCGAGGTTCGGGGTGTCGCCCGCGTCCAGGGCGGCGCGGGCCACGTCGAGGCGCAGGCTGTCGAGCGTGACGAGCACCACGTCGTGCGTGCCGATCAGGTCGCGGACGGGCAGGGCGGTCACGCGAACGCGCCCGGCAGGGCCGCCAGTTCGGCCGTGTACGTGTCCCGGCCACGGTGCAGCACGCCCCGGTGGTAGTCGCCGAAGGCGTTCACTTCCAGCACCTTCACCGTCCGGTAACCGGGCGTGAGCAGGACGTCCACGCCGCCGTACAGGGCGCCCGGGAAGGCGCGCAGGGCGGAGGTGGCGGCGTCCGTGACGGCCGCCCAGCGTTCCTCACCCGCGTCGCGCCGCAGGGCGCTCACGTCGCCGCGCTCGTTCCCGAGGTGCAGGTTCGTGATGGGCCCTTTCCCGAGCCGCACGAGCGCGTGGTTCGCGTGGCCGCCGATCACGACGGCGCGCAGGTCCATCGGGTGCCCCGCGAAGCTCGCCTTCGGCCACCAGCGTTCCACGTGCACGCCGTACACGGCGAGCGCGTCGATCAGGGCGCGCACCTGCGGCCACCCGCTGACGCGCTGCAGGCGCCGCGAGTTGTACAGGTGCGCGCCCTCCTGCCGGACGGTGGTATGGGCCTGCACGCCCCGCGCGGACCACGCGAGAGCGACGGTGCCGGACGCACTTGACCCGTGCGCGAGCTTCACGAACACCCGGCCCCACCCGCGCGCGTCGGCCCGGGCGACCAGTTCGTCGAGCGAGCGAACGGAGGGCAGGGCGTCCGGCACCGGCACGCCCGCCGCACTCAGGGCCGCGTGCGTGGCGGGCTTGTCGAACATGCGCAGCACGTGCTCCGGGTCCTGCATCCGCTCGTGCGGTGGCGCGGCCAGCAGGTCCGCCGCGAGGGAGCGCATGAGGGCCGAGTACCCGCGGTGCCAGGCGTCGGTGGGGGCGATCTCCCCGTCCGCGAGGCGCACGTCCGGACCGCCGCCCAGGCGGATCAGGGCCTGCTCGGTCGCGAGGTCCTCGCCGGGCGAGTCGAACCGCACGACGCTGCCGGGCCGCACGAGGTCCGGCAGGCGCGCACGGCCCTCCATCAGGTCCAGGTACGGCACCGTCCGCGCGGGCGGCCAGCCGAGCTGCGCGAGCGTCGCCTGAAAGGCCAGGGCGCGGCGGCCTCCGGGCGGAGCGACGAGCAGCACGTCCCGCGGCGGGAGGGCCCGCGCGTCACTCGCCAAGGGAAACGAACCGCCAGTCGTCCTCGTCGGCCTCCTGCGCGTCCGACGCGTCCACCTCCGGTCCCAGCGCCTCCAGCTGCCGCACCGTCTCCTCGCTGCACCAGTGGTGCGCCACGATCAGCCGCTTCAGGCCCCTGACGCCGGGACTGCCGAGCAGGGCCGCGGCACCCTCGTCGGACAGCGTGCCGAGCGACAGGTCCAGCACCTCCAGGCCGTCCAGCACGGGCGCGTTCGCCACGACCTGCGCCACCTCGTCCTGCCGGTCGCTGTTCTTCAGGCCCAGGTACTTCAGGTGCGGGAAGCGCCCGCCCAGCAGGAGCGGCGTGAGGTCCTCCGGGGTGCTCGTCGCGCCGTAGTCTTCGGTGCCCAGGAACAGCTCCAGGTGCGTGAGGGCGGGGAAGTCCGAGGTGACCACGTCACGGACGACTTCGGCACTCAGGCCGCCCGCCTGCAGGATCAGGGTGTGCAGCGCGGGCAGGTTCGCGTGACCGAGGCGCAGTGCGTTGCCGCCGCGCACGCCGAGCACCTCCAGCGCCGGGTACGCCGCGAGGAGCGGCCCGAGGTCCCCGTTCGTGATCCACGACACCTCGCACTCCTCGCTGGTGATGTCGTTGACGAACAGCACCCGCAGTGCCGGGAGGCGCGGCGCGGCCGCCACGAGCGCCGCGATCATGTCGTCCGGCTCGGTGCCCGTCCCGATCTCCTCGTCCCACTGGCCGATCACCAGGCCCGGCGTGCGCTCCGCGCCCGGCAGCTCCAGGAACGCCTGAAGCTTGTCCGCCCAGGGCGTGGACTCGTCATACTCGACCGCGATCCTGTGAATGGTGGTCGCCGGATCGCCGAGCGGCATGCCTGGCTCCCACAGCGTGACCTTGTACCCCCCGAATGCGGTCAGATGGGTGTAGATGCTCATGGGGGCAGCATAGCGGGCAGCGCGGGCACGCGGGGCCGGAAGTGAGGGTGGATGCAGGGTATTCTGGACACGTGACTCCTGGTTCGCAGTCCCTGCTGGACGTGTCGGGGCTGTCGCGCGTGCTGGACACGAGAACGTTGTGGCAGGACGTGCGGTTCGGGGTGCGGGCCGGGGAGAGCGTGGCGCTGACCGGACCTTCGGGGTCAGGCAAGAGTCTGCTGCTGCGGGCCATGTCTGCACTCGATCCGCTGGAATCGGGGGAGGTGCGGCTGCTCGGGCGCACGCCCGGGGAGTGGGGCGTTCCGGGGTTCCGGGCGCGCGTGATGCTCGTCCCGCAGCGTCCGGTGCTGTACGGCGGGACGGTGCTGGAAGGCCTGCGCGCCCCGTTCGGCCTGAAGGTGCACGCGGGCCGGGCGTTCCGGGAGGAGGAGGCGACGTCACTGCTGGCCGCGCTGAGCCGGGACGTGAGCTTCCTGACGCTCGGAACGGACAGCCTGTCCGGTGGTGAGGCGCAGGTGTTCGCGCTGCTGCGTGCCCTGCTGCTCTCCCCGTCGGTGCTGCTGCTGGACGAGGTGACGTCGGCACTGGATCCGGACGCGGCGCGGGCCGCCGAGACGCTGCTGCTGGGCTGGGTGGCGGCCGGTCCGGACCGGGCACTCGTGTGGGTGAGTCACTCGCCGGAGCAGCGGGCGCGCGTGGCGGGCCGCGAACTGAACCTGCGCGCCTGGCAGGCGCACGCGTGACGGTCTCGTGGGGGCAACTGCTGCTCGCGGCGGCGCTGCTGCTCGTGAACGTGGGCCTGTCGTGGCGGTTGCGGCTCGGGCTGAGCCGGGACATTCTCGTGGCGGGCGCGCGCATGACGGCGCAACTCCTGCTGGTCGGCGTGGTACTGCAGTGGGTGTTCTCGCTGAGGCACCCGTTGCCGGTCGTGGGGATCGGGCTGGTGATGACGGCGCTCGCCGCGCAGGCCGCGGTGGGCCGCGCCCGGCAGCGGTACGCGCGCATTCTGCTCGACAGTGCCGTGGCGATCTTCGGGAGTTCGTTCCTGCTGACGGGCCTGGTCCTGACGGGCGTGCTGCGGGTGCGGCCGTGGTTCGATCCGCAGTTCGCGGTGCCGATCCTGGGCATGGTGCTGGGGAACGCCCTGACGAGCGTGTCGCTGGCCCTCGACCGCTTCCTGACGGAAGTGACGGCCGGCCGGGCACGCATCGAGGGACTGCTCGCACTCGGCGCGACCCGCTGGGAGGCCGCGCACGCGGCCGTCGCTGCGTCGGTGAGAACCGCGATGATCCCCACGCTAAACAGCATGGCCGTGATGGGCGTGGTGAGCCTGCCGGGCCAGCTGACCGGGCAGATCCTGGCGGGGGCCGCGCCGGGCGTCGCGGTCCGGTACCAGATCCTGCTGATGTTCGTGCTGGCGGCGAGTTCGGCACTGGGGAGCCTGGTGGTGGTGCTGCTCGCGTACCGGCACCTGTTCGATGCTCAGGACCGCCTGCGGGCCGAACGCCTGCACGTCCGTCCTGAGCGGTCCTGAGCCGGGCAGGCGGTGCAGTGCCGTGCGCCTGGCCTTTACCGGGACGCTACCTGCCGCGCGTAGGGTGCAGGCATGACGGTCGAAGTGGCGGTGGGCGGGGCGGCAGCGGTGGTGGGGGCGCGGCTGGAGCCCGTGCGGCCGGAGGTGCTGATCGGCTGGCACGCGCGCTACGCGTGTAACCCGTCGGCCCTGGCGGCTCTGCCGGGCGTGACGCACATGTTCACGCTGGAGGGCGTGCGTGGCGGGCTGGGCGTGCAGCGGCTGGGGCGGGTGCTGGTGGTGGGCGATCCGCTCGCGCCGCCAGCCGGGTGGGCGGCGCTCCTGCGGGCCTTCGTGCGGGTGGCGGGCGAGGCGGGGTTCACGCCTGCGTTCGGGCCGGTCGGGGCGGAGTGCGCGGCCGTGCTGCGGGACCTGGGGTGGCGGCCGGTGCGGCTCGGCAGCACGCCGTACGTGCACCTGCGGGACTGGCCGGCGCGCGGCAAGGGGGGTGCGCGGGTGCGGGAGGCCGTGAACCGCGCGGGCCGGGAGGGCCTGACGCTGCGCGAGGTGCGTCCGGACCGCTTGCCGCGTGAGCAGGGCGCGCGCTGGACGGCGGAGGTGGAGGCGCTGAGCGGGCGGTGGCTGCGGTCCCGGCGGGCGGGCGTGGCGTTCCACTGGATCTTCGAGTTGCGGCCCCTGGCGTTCCGGGACCGGAAGCGGTACTTCGAGGCGCGGCAGGCGGGGCGGCTGGTGGGGCTGGTCGCGGCGAGCCCCGTGGCGGGCCGGGGGGCGTGGTATCTGGAGGACGTGCTGCGGGACGTGGACGCGCCCGCCTCGACGGGGACGGCGCTGGTGGCGTGCGCGCTGGACGCGCTGAAGGCGGGGGGCGTGCCGCTGGCGACGCTGGGCGGGGTGCCGCTCGCGCGGGAGCGTGGTCTGGACGCCCTGCCCGTCACGTGGCCGGAACGGCTAGCGTACCGGGTGAGGCCGCTGCTGTCGCGCGCGTATTCTTTCGATGGTCTGGAGACCTTCAAGCGGCGCTTCGGTCCGGCCCACTGGGAGAACGAGTACCTGGTCCTGCCGCCCGCGTGGTGGGCGTGGCCGCGTGCGGCACTGGCCCTGACGCGCCTGACCCTGCACCCGGGCCGTCAGGACGCGGTGACGGCGGAGGTGGCCCTACACGTCGCGCGCGCCTGACGGTCGGTGCCCGTCGGGCCGCCCCGGCCGCGGGCGACCTGGGCGTTGTCATTGACAGCAGTCGTTGTCATTTCTAGAGTGGGGTATGCCTGACGCTTCCCTGCCCGGCGCGTGGAGCGGTGGCCTGGACGATCTCGCGGCCCTCGCCAACGCGCTCCTCCCGCGGTACCTGCCGCTCGACCGCACCTCGCGCACCACGGAGGACGTCAACCCGCGCCTGATCCGCCACTACACCACGCAGGGCCTGCTGGACCCCCCGCAGAAGGAGGGGCGCGAAGCCCGCTACGGGCGGCGGCACCTGCTGCAGCTGCTGACGCTGCGCCGCCTGATGGGCGAGGGGCACAGCGCGCAGGCGCTGCTGGGGATGCTGCCCGAACAGGCGGACGACGACCTCGAAGCGCTCCTGAACGGCACGGGTCGCCTGCAGGTGCAGCCCGGCACGTCCGGCAACGCGGCCCTCTCGTATCTCGCGGGACTGCGGCAGCTCTCGCCGGACGTGCCGGTCTCGTCCGCGCCGCTCCTCATGGCTGACGAGGCCGCCCCGATGCTGTCCGCCCCGCCCCCGCCCGTCTTCTCGGCTGCGCCGGAGATGCCCGCGCGCCGCCGTCAGACCAGTCTTCTGCCCACCCCGGCGGAAGACCCGGACAGCGCGCCGCTCGCGGAACGCGTGACGCGCTTCACGCTGATGCCGGGCGTGGAGATTCTCGTGACGCGGTCGGCGCGGCTGCCGCGCACGCGGGCCGAGCAGGAGGCGCTCGCGGAACGCTTCACGCGCGCCCTGGGCAGCCTCAGGACGCGCGGCACGCCGGACCGCTGACCTCCCAGGAACGCCGGGTCAGCGAGCGTCCTGCAGGGCACGTGCCAGGTACGGCGCGGTGCGGCTCTCCCGCTCGCGGGCCACGTCCTGCGGGACGCCCGCCGCGACCACGCGCCCGCCCGCCTCGCCCGCGCCGGGGCCGAGGTCGATCACCCAGTCGCTCGCGGCGACGACGCGCATGTCGTGCTCGATCACGATGACGGTGTGCCCGGCGTCCACCAGGGCCGACAGCTGCCGGTGCAGGCGGTCCACGTCGGCCGGGTGCAGGCCGGTGGTGGGTTCGTCAAGGACGTACACGGTGTGGCCGCGCGGGGAGCGCTGCAGTTCCGTCGCGAGCTTGATGCGCTGCGCCTCGCCGCCCGACAGTTCCGTGGCGGGCTGCCCGAGCCGCAGGTACCCGAGGCCCACCTCGCGCAGCACGTCCAGTGCGCGACGCACGGTCGGCTCGCCCTCGAAGAAGGCGTGCGCGGCGTCCACGGTGAGGGCCAGGACCTGCGCGACGTTCAGGTCCCGGTACGTGACGTCCAGCGTCTGAGCGTTGTAGCGGGTGCCGTGGCAGGTGGGGCAGGGCGCGTACACGCTCGGCATGAACAGCAGTTCCACCATGACGCTCCCCTCGCCCTGGCAGGTGTCGCAGCGTCCGCCCTTGACGTTGAACGAGAAGCGGCCCGCGTCGTACCCGCGTTCCCGCGCGAGCGGCGTGGCGGCGTACAGGCGGCGCACGCCGTCGAAGAGGCCGGTGTACGTGGCGAGGTTGCTGCGCGGCGTGCGCCCGATGGGTTTCTGGTCCACGACCACGAGGCGCGTCACGGCGGCCGTGTCGCCCGTCATGCGGCCCTGCGTGACCGTCACCTCGTCGGTGGGGTCGAGCGGGTCGGCCGGGTCGGGCGTGGTCGCCTGCCCGAGCGTCCGGGCGAGCAGGTCCACCAGCGCGCCGCTGACGAGGCTGCTCTTGCCGCTCCCGCTGACGCCCGTCACGCTCGTCAGGAGGCCCAGCGGCAGGTCGGCGGAGACGCCGTTCAGGGTGTGGCGCGTCACGCCGCGCAACTTCAGCCACCCGGAGGGCGAGCGGCCCTCGGCGCGGGCGGGAAGCGGCACCTCGCCCTGCAGGTAGCGCGCGGTGACGGAGGCGGGCACGTCCTGCAGTCCGGCGGGCGGGCCGCTGTACAGCACCTCTCCCCCGCCCTCGCCCGCGCCGGGCCCGACGTCCACCAGCCAGTCGGCGGCGCGCACCACGTCCAGGTCGTGCTCCACCACGAACAGGGTGTTCCCGGCGGCCTTCAGGTCCGCCAGGGCGCGCAGCAGCGCCTCGGTGTCGGCCGGGTGCAGGCCCGCGGACGGCTCGTCGAGGACGTACACCACCCCGAACAGCTGCGAGTACAGCTGCGTGGCGAGCCGCAGGCGCTGCAGTTCGCCCGGCGAGAGGCTCGGGGTGCTGCGCTCCATCGAGAGGTACCCGAGGCCCAGGTCGAGCAGCACGTCCATGCGCGCCACGAGGTCGTCCGCCATGCGCTGCGCGGCCGTGGCGACCTCGGCGGGGCGGTCGCCGGTGTGCCCGTCCGCGAGCGGCTGCAGCAGCGCCTGCGCCTGCGTGATCGGCAGGCGCGAGAAGTCCGTGATGTCCAGCCCTGAGAGCGTCACGGCGAGCGCCTCGCGCCGCAGGCGCTTCCCGTGGCAGAGCGGGCAGGGGCGGCTGAGCATGAAGCCCGCCGCGCGGCGTTTCATGCTGGCGCTCTCGCTGGTCGCGAAGGTCTGCATCACGTACCGCCGCGCGCCCGTGAAGGTCCCCATGTAGTCCGGCGCGCGTTTCGCCTTCACGGCGCGGCGCGTCTCGGCGGGCGTGAGGCCCGGGTACACCGGCACGACCGGCTGCTCGTCCGTGAAGAGGATCCAATTCCGCAACTCGCGCGGCAGGTCCCGCCAGGGCGTGTCCACGTCGTGCCCGAGCGATACGAGGATGTCCCGCTGGTTCTGCCCGCCCCACGCGGGCGGCCAGCCCGCGATGGCCTTCTCCCGGATGGTGAGGGTCGGGTCCGGCACGAGCGTCTCCTCGGTCACGTCGTACACGCGGCCCTGCCCCTGGCATTCCGGGCAGGCGCCTTCCGGCGTGTTCGGGGAGAAGCCCTCGGCGTACACGATGCCCGCCCCGTCCGGGTACTCGCCCGCGCGGGAGTACAGCATGCGCAGCAGGTTCGAGAGCGTGGTGACGCTCCCGACCGAGGAGCGCGCGGTGGGCGTGCCGCGCGCCTGCTGCAGCGCCACGGCGGGCGGCAGGCCGTCCACGCGGTCCACGTCCGGCACGCCCACCTGATGAAAGAGGCGGCGCGCGTACGGCGACACGGACTCCAGGTACCGGCGCTGCGCCTCGGCGTACAGGGTGCCGAAGGCGAGGCTGCTCTTGCCGGACCCGGACACGCCCGTGAACACCACGAGGGCGTCCCTGGGCAGGTCCACGTCCACGTTCCTGAGGTTGTGCTCGCGCGCGCCGCGCACCTCCACGAATCCCGGTCTTCCGGCGCGCGTGAGGGTGGACTTCCGTCTGGACTTCATGACCGTGATCATGGACCGGCGCGGCCCTCATCGCCCTTGCGGGAGTCTTCAGGGTCGCGCGGGCGGGTGCAGGAACGGCAGGCCGGGCAGGCCTCCGGCGTCCGTGAGGTTCGGTTCGGCACCGACCTGCCACGCGTGCCGGACCAGTGTAGGGGCAGGCACGTCCGGGGAGTGCAGGTGCACGCGCGGGCCGCGCAGGGTGGGGGTGGCCGGATGGAAGGTCCCGTCCGGTCCGGCCAGCGCGAAGCCGCGGGCGGCGCCGCCGTCCAGGGTGCGGAGCGGCGAGTCCGCGTGCGTGCGGAACGTGAGGGTGGCGCGTCCGGGGCCGAAGCGCACGGCGCGCAGTTCGGGGCCGGTCGCGGGCAGGTCGCTGCGGCGGTACTCGCGGTGCAGGGCCAGTCCGGCGAGGCGTTCGCCCACCTCGGCCTTGCGCCGCGGGTGGATGTCGTTCAGGTCGCCGAGGTCGGCGGTGCACACCAGACCGCTGTGCGTGCCGCGGGTGGCGGCCTGCTGCGCGGCCCACAGGTCCAGCAGGTCCTCGTCCCGCCCGTAGCGGTACGGGGCGAGCTGAGCGGCGTAGACCGGCAGGTGCGGGTGGCGGGTCGCCCGGCGCAGCGCCGTCATGAGGGCCCGGAGACGCGCGGCGTACGGTCCGGCGTCCCCCACGTCGGACTCGCCCTGGTACCAGAGGGCGCCGCGCAGGGCGAGGGGGAGCAGCGGGGCGATCATGGCGTTCCAGGCGGTGCCGGGCTTGAGGGTGTTCCACGCGTCGAAGGGCGTGAAGGGGTGCGGCCCGTTCCGGGCGGCCTGGTCGGCGGCCCGGATCTCCTGCGCGTCGGCCTGCAGGGCCGGGTGCCCGCGCTTGGCGGAGAGCGGAATGAAGGGCGCGATGCGGCTCCCGCCGTACGCCGCCTGGATCAGCCCGACCGGGACGCCGAGTTCCCGGACGAGCCGCGCCCCGAAGTGGAACGCGGCGGCCGAGAAGCCTCCCCATCCGCCGTGCTGGACGCGGCGTGGCGTGCAGACGGCCCAGCGCGGCTCCCCGGCAGCGGGCGGGAAGTGCGCCTGTGCTGTGGGCGCGGATGACTTCTGCACCAGCAGCAGGCGCAGCAGCGGGTTGTCTGCCAGGGTGAGCGCGTGGTCGCGGTGGTCGGCTGACCCGACGCCGAGTTCCATGTTCGACTGCCCGGCGCACAGCCACACGTCGCCCACCAGCACGTCGCGGCACTGCAGGCGCAGTGCGCCGCTCCGGACGGTGAGCGGCTGGCCGTGCGCGTTCGCTTCCAGCGGCGCGAGCTGCGCGGTCCAGCGTCCGGCACGGTCCACGCGGGCCGCCGCCTCCTGACCGGCGAAGGTGACGCGCACCTCGTCGCCCGGAAGCCCGAAGCCCCACACGGGAAGCGGCACGCCGCGCTGCAGGACCATGTGGTCGCTGCAGGCGTCCCCGAAGCGCAGCGTGGACCTCACCGGGGGTCCACCCGCACCGCCAGGTCGCGCGTGAAGGTGGGTGTGGGCAGGGTCAGCACACCCCCGCTCGCCGTGACGGGCCGGGCCGCGAGCCACGCGCCGGTCTGCGGGTCGAACCAGCGGGCCATGTACGGCCCGTCGCGCAGGCCGCGAATCGTGAGGGTGGCGCGGCGTTCCGGGAACACGGGCGGGTCACCCTCGCGGTATGTGCCGTCCAGCAGGGCGTCCGTCTGCGCGCGCTGCACGCCGCTCGCGCTGTAGCGGTCGCTGACGAGCCACGCCATCGCCTGCGTGCCGGACCGCAGGACGCGCGCCGTGACGTCCGGGCTGCCGCTCTGCGCGGTCACAGGGCGCATGGACGCGGTGGAGGCGTCCTTCAGGAAGGCGGCGAGCGGCGCGTACTCCGCCCAGAGGTTCTGCGGGTCGATCAGGGTGTCCCACCACCAGTACGAGCCCGGCCCGGCGAACCCCAGGAACAGCGGCGCCCACAGGCCGGTGTGAAAGTGAATGCGTTCCAGCAGGGGGTCGCCGCCGCCCCCGGCGGAGTACCCGAGTTCGGCCAGCAGGACGGGCCTGTCCGGCGCGGATTCCTGAAACTGACGGGCGAGGGACAGCAGTTCGAGCGGCAGGTCGCGGGCGGTGTACAGGTGCGCCTGCGCGAAGTCCACGCTCGCGTCCCGCCACAGGCCAGAGCTGCCGCCGCCGCTGAAGCTGGACGTGACCGGGTGCCCGTACGGGTCGAGGCCGCGCAGGTAGGCGCTCATGTCGGTCATCCAGGGGCGCAGGTCCGCCTCGCTGATCGGGGTGAAGTTCTCCTCGTTCCACCACTCCCACGCGAACAGGCTGGTGTATGCCGCGTAGCGCGCCGCGAGGTAACGGACGCGCTGCCGGAACAGCGTGCGGGCGCGGGCGTCCGTGGCGAATTCGGCGGGCGTGGCGAGCGGCCCGCCGTTCGCGGCGTTGTAGGGATTGTCGTTCCATTCGGAGTTGGTGGTTTCGCTGAACGCCCCGTGGTTCAGGAGGCACAGTTCGAGGCGGATGCCGCGCGCCTGCGCCAGCTGGAACACCCGGTCGAGCAGCCACGCCTGACGCTGCCGGGCCGAGTAGTCGCCCAGGCCGGTGTCCTGCCACTCGATCCCGAAGGCCCAGGACGCCATCCAGATTCGCGCGTAGGTGCCGCCGTTCTCGGCGAGCCGGTCGAACCAGCGTTCGTAGTCGGCGAGCACGTCCCCTCCGCTCCACGCGATGTTCGGCCCGATCGGGATGAAGGTCCGGCCGTGGCTGTCCGCGAAGGTGCGGGGCGAAGTGACCGAACGGGTGACGAAGCCGGGAGCGTCGCCGGGCGTCACGGTAAGCGTCTGCGCCGCACTCTCCGCCGCCCTGCCCTGCGGGTTGGCGGCCTGGACGCGCAGCGTGTACGTACCCGTCTCGGTGGGTGTGAAGCGCGCGTGCCACGCTCCCGCGTCGGCGGGTGTGCCGTCCGGGCCGTACGCGACCATCCAGAAGGCGGGCACGCGGAGGGTCCGTCCGGCGGGCATGGTGACGATCAGGTTCAGGTCCGCCTGCGCGGGATCATAGGGGTTCGTGGCGCGGAGGGAGATGTTGACGCGCAGGTCGAGCAGCGTGAACTGCTCGGCGCGCGCGGGCACACCTGTCAGGGCCAGGGTCGTGAACGCCTGCAGCGGAGCGGGCGGCATGGCTCCCTGGGCGGACGTGGGCGCGGCGGTCAGGGCCGCCATCAGCAGCACGGCCTTCAGGACCGGACGCGCGGTGGGCCTCGCGTGGGCCGGGGCGCGCCGCATCAGCCCTTGGTGGCGCCGCTGGCGAGGCCCTGCACGAACTGCCGCTGGAAGAACAGGAACACGACCACCATCGGCAGCGACACCAGGAACGACGCGGCCATCATGGGGCCCGCGCCGCGCGGGTCGTACGTCAGGTTCCCGGCGAGCTTGCCGAGCGCGAGTGGCAGCGTCTGGTGCGCGTCGTCGTTGATGACGAGCAGCGGCCACAGGTAGTTGTTCCACTCGCCCAGCATGACGGGAATCGCGATGGCGGCCAGTGCGGGGCGCAGCATGGGCAGCACGATGCTCCACCAGATGCGCAGCTCTCCTGCCCCGTCGATGCGGGCGGCGTCCACGAGGTCGTCCGGGATGCCGAGGATCGCCTGCCGGAAGAAGAACACCGCGAAGGCCTTGGCGAGGCCCGGCAGGATCAGCGCCTGGTACGAGTTGATCCACCCGAGGTCCCGGACCGTCAGGAAGTTCGGGATGATCGTGACCTCCCAGGGGATCATCATGCTGCCGAGCAGCAGGTAGAACAGCAGCCGCGAACCCGGGAAGGGCCGTTTGACGAGCACGTACGCGACCAGCGACGCGAGCAGCAGACTGCCGACCACCGTCAGGAGCGTGATGACGACGCTGTTCAGGTAGAACTGCGCGAAGCCGGTGTTCGCGAAGATCTGGAAGACACCCTGGAACTCGCCGCTGCTCTTCGCCGCGCCGGGGGCGGTGAGGGGGTTGTAGAAGTTGTGGAGCGTGAAGGTGTGCACCCACCACGTGGGCGGGTTGCGGACGATTTCCGGGACGGTCTTGAAGGCGTTGGTGGCCATCCAGTAGTAGGGGATCATGACGCTGACGGCCAGCAGGTAGAACGGCAGGCGCAGCAGGGTGCTCAGCATGGGGTGTTGGCGTTCACCGACCATCGGGGACCTCCGGGGGCGTGTGGGCGGGGCTTCAGTCGACGTCGTTGATGCGGCCGAGCTTCAGGTTCAGGGCCGTCAGCAGGAGCAGCATGATGAACAGGATCCAGGCGAGCGCGGACGCCATGCCCATCTGCAGGTGCCGGAAGCCCAGGTCGTAGAGGTACACGACGAGCGACAGGCCGCTGTCGAGGATGCCGCCGACGTTGGAGGTGTCGCTGAACAGGAAGTAGAACGAGAAGAACTCCTGGAACGCGCCGATCATGCTGGTCACCAGCACGAACAGCAGCGTGGGCCGCAGCAGCGGCAGGGTGATCCGCCAGAAGCGCTGGGCGGGCGTCGCGCCGTCGATGGCGGCCGCTTCGTAGATGTCGCCGGGAATGGAGCGCAGGCCCGCGACGAACATGATCATGTTGTAGCCCATGAGGCCCCACACGGCCAGCACGATCAGGACCGGCACGGCGTACGCGGGCGAGCCGAGGAAGCGCACGGGGTCGAGGTGCAGCCACTGGCGCATGGTGTTGATCAGGCCGAAGTCCTCGCTGCTGAACAGCCACTTGAACACGCTGATGAGGCCCACGCCGCCCGCCACGGACGGCAGGAAGAAGCAGGCGCGCATGACCTGGTCGCTGAGGCGCTGCCCGCCGAACACCAGGGCCAGCATGAGGCCCAGCGCCGTGCTGAGCAGCGCCGTGCCGAGCATGTACGTGGCGGTGTTGCTGAGCGCCTTCAGGAACCGCGGATCGGCGAGCAGGGTCCGGTAGTTGTCGAGTCCTGTCAGGCTGGGGCTGCTGATGGCGTCGTAGTCGGTGAAGCTGAGGTACAGGGAGCGCAGGACGGGCCAGATGGTGAACAGCAGGAACAGCAGCAGGAACGGCGTGACGAGGATCAGGGCCGCCGAGTGCTGCACGAGAAAGCGCCGCACCGGGTGGGCGCGGCGGTACGGGGTGGGCGGCGCGGCGCTCTGGAGGCTGGCGGGCAGGTGGTTGGTCATGGAACCCCCGGGGTGCCGTGCGCGGGCGCGGCGTGCTGGGGCTGCGCCCGCGCAGGGTTCACTTGCCGTACTTGCTGAGGTTGGCGTTCATGGTCTTGGCGGCGTCGTCGAGGGCGGCCTTGGCGCTCACGCCGTTGAAGACGACCTGCTGCACGGCCTTCTGGACGGCGTCGCCGCTCTGCTCCCAGCCGGGGCAGTTGGGGGGGCCGTCGGAGTCGCTCAGCTGGCGCATCAGGATGGCCTTCTGGTCGGCGGGCAGGTTCACCTGCGTGACGAGGTCCTGGCGTCCGGCGGGCAGCCAGAGCGTGCCGAGGGCGTTGGCGCCCCCGATCATGGCGACGGTGGTGCGGGTGGAGTACAGCTGCCGGATGAAGTCCGCGGCGAGGTCCGGGACCTTGGTGTAGCTCATGATGCCGATCAGGCTGCCGCCCTCGAAGGCGGTGTTCTTCCCGGCAGGGCCTTTGGGGAGCATGGTGATGCCCCATTTGCCGGCCAGTTTGGGTCGGCCGCTGCGGATGCTCTGCAGGGACCAGTTGCCGGTCATGCCCATGGCGTAGTCGCCGTTTTCGAGGCCCTGTTCCATGTCGGGCCAGCCGTCGGTGGGGCCCTTGTATTTGGTGTAGAACTGCGCGTAGTAGTTGAGGGCAGTGACGCCGGCGGCGCTGTTGATGGTCGCCTGGCTGCATTTGGCGTCGTACAGGTTGCCGCCTGCCTGCTTGAGGTACGGGAAGAAGCCGACCCAGCCCGCGTTGCCCCACTGCTGCACGAGGCCCTTGTTGCCGCTGGCCTTGAGGGTGTCGAGGGTGCCGGTCAGTTCCGCCCAGGTGCGGGGCGGGGTCTTGACGAGGTCCTTGCGGTAGTACAGGAGTTGCACGGTCAGGTCGTAGGGGAGCGCGTAGACGCTGCCGTCGGTGGAGGTGATGGAGTCGAGGATGCCCTTGTTGGCGGTCTTGCGGACCGAGCTGACGAGGGCGGGGTACTTGTCCTGGAGGTTGATGAGGCCGCCTTTCTTGCCGATCTCGATGCCGTAGGAGAGGTAGCCGGTGATGATGTCGGGGCCGCTCCTGCTGGCGAGCGCGGCGAGGTACTTGGTGAAGGCCTGGTCGCCGGGCACGGCGCGGACTTCGAAGGTGACGCCCGGGTGGTCTTTCTTGTAGAGGTCGACGGCGGGCTGCAGGATTTTGGGGGTGGTCTCGTCGCCGACGACCCAGATGGTGAGCTTCTCGGCGCTGGCGAGGGAGCTGGCGAGCAGTGCGGTCAGGGTGAGGGCTTTCAGGGGTGTGCGCATACGTCCTCCTGGGACAGGCGGGAAGCGGCGAGGTCGGCGGGCCCTGGGTGGGGTCCGGCAAGGTGGTTCCAGAGAACCGGTTGTGTTTACTAAACGTTTGGAGTGTACCCGGGCCGCCCTGGGGTGTCAACCACCGGTCAGCTCACCCGGCTGCAGGACCGCCCCGTCCGCTCAGCGCCCCGCGCGCGAACTGCCACGAATCACCAGCCGCACCGGCACCACCACCTGCGCCCGCTCACTCGGGCGCGGGTGAAGCAGCAGGCGCACACCCTCACGCCCCAGCCCCTCCTTGTCGACGGCGACCGTCGTCAGGCCCGGCTGGCTGTAACTGGCGGCCGTGATGTCGTCGAAGCCCACCACCGCCACGTCCTCCGGCACGCGCAGGCCCCGCCGGGCGCACTCCTGCAGCACCGCCAGCGCCGAACGGTCGTTGTACGCGAACACCGCGTCCGGCCTGGGCGAGCGCGACAGCAGGGCCGCCGCCGCCTGCCGGTCCCCCTCGTCGGTGTCCACCAGTCGCCGTACGATCACCTCGTCCGCAGGAGAACGCCCGGCGTCCGACAGCGCCTGCCGGTACCCCTCCACCCGCTGCCGGATGCTGTGGTGCTCGGCCTGCCCGGTCAGCATCGCGACGCGCGTGCGGCCCGTGGCGATCAGGTGCTGCGTCGCCTGGTACGCGCCCGAGACGTTGTCGGTGTTCACGCTCGGCAGGCCAGGCGCGGCGTGGTCCACCAGCACGACCGGCTTTCCGGCCCGCACGATCTCCGCGAGGATGCCGCTCTCCCAGTACCCGGCGCAGACCAGCCCGTCGACCTCCAGCAGGTCGATGAGCTCCGGGACCGTGTCGAGCGCGCCCACCTGCGAGTACGTGAAGGCGATGCCGGAGTTGCGGCACGCGACCTCCACGCCGTGCAGGACCGGGAAGTAGAAGGGGTTGCTGGCGAGGTTGCTGTGCGACTCGTGCAGCAGGAACCCGATCCGCCGGGCCTTGACGGGACGCAGTTTGCTCAGGTCGTAGCCCATCGCCTGAGCGACCTGCAGGACGCGCACGCGGGTGTCCTCGGTCAGGCCGGTCTGGCCTTTCAGGGCGCGGGAGACGGTCCCGACCGAGACTTCCGCGCGGGCCGCGATGTCGCGGATGGTGGGGGTGGACGCTAAACGCTGGGCTCTGGGCACGCCGCCGACTATACCGCCGCGCCCGCCACGGACGGGGGCGGCAGGCAGGCTTGGTGCGGCTGGACAGGCCGTGCGGGCGTGTTTTGACAGTCTGCGGGGCAGGTGGTACGCTCTCGGTCAAGTTTACTAAACATATTCCGGCGCGGCCGATCCGCGCCTGTCCCTCCCTCTTCCCTCCCGCAGGAGCACCGATGACGCCACCCACCCCGACCCTCACGCAGCGCACCCCCCTCCGCGGCTGGTCCCTGCGCGCCCCGGACGCCCCCACCGAACACGCCGCCGCCCGCCAGTGGCACAGCGCCACCGTCCCCGGCACCGTGCAGGGCGACCTGCTGCGCCACGGCCTGATCCCCGACCCGTACATCGGACTCAACGAACACGACGTCCAGTGGGCCGGACAGACCGCCTGGACGTACCGCACGACCTTCACCGTCACGCCGGACCAGCTCGGATCGCCGCACCTGGACCTGTGCCTGGACGGCCTCGACACCCTCTGCACCGTCACGCTCAACGGCACGGTCCTGCTGCAGAGCGACAACATGTTCGTCCCGCACCGCCTGGACGTGAAGGCGCACGTGCACTCGGGCGAGAACACCCTGACCCTGCACTTCGGTCCGGTCCTGCCGCACGGCCGCGCCCTGGAAGCCAGCCACGGCCAGCGCGCCGTCTGGAACGGCGACCCCAGCCGCGTGTACGTCCGCAAGGCCCAGTACCACTACGGCTGGGACTGGGGCCCCGTGATCCTGACGGCCGGGCCATGGAAGGACGTCACCCTGCACGCCTACCACGCCCGCCTGGACGACGTGCACGCGCCCCTGACACTCAGCGCGGACGGTCACGCCACCCTCGAGCTGAACGCCACGCTGGCCGGAACCACCCGCCCCGGCGACACCCTCCACGTGCACCTGCACGCCCCGGACGGCATGGAAGTCGCTCGCGCCACCCTGGACGCCCACGCGGACACGCACGCCCCGCTGCAGGCGCAGTTCACCGTGCCGGACCCGCAGCTGTGGTGGCCGCGCGGGTACGGCGACCAGCCGCTCTACACCCTGCGCGTCACCCTGCAGCGGGACGGACTGACCCTCGACACCCTCACGCGCCGCCTGGGGGCGCGCACCGTGCAGCTGCGGCAGGACCCCGTGACAGGCGAGCCGGGCACGTCCTTCACCTTCGTCGTGAACGGCGTTCCCGTCTTCGCGGGGGGCGCGAACTGGATTCCCGAGGACCTGCTGCTGGAACGCGTGACGCCCGAACAGTACCGTGACCGGCTGCAGCAGGCCGCCGACGCGAACATGGTGATGATGCGCGTGTGGGGCGGCGGCATCTACGAGCACGACGCCTTCTACGACACCTGCGACGAACTCGGCCTGCTGGTGTGGCAGGACTTCCTGTTCGGCTGCGGCATGTACCCCGCGCACCCGGCATTCCTGGCGAGCGTGCGTGCCGAGGCGGAGGCGGCCGTGCGGCGCCTGCGGCACCACGCCTGCCTGGCCCTGTGGTGCGGGAACAACGAGGACTACCAGATCGCCGAGTCGGTCGGCGCGTCCGGCCCGGGCGGCGACCCCGCGCGGTTCGACGCGCTCGCCATCTACGAGGGGCTGCTCCCGGACGTCGTGCAGTCCCTGAATCCGGACGTGCCGTACTGGCCCGGCAGTCCGTACGGCGGCGCGGCCTCGCACGACCCGACGGTCGGGGACAAGCACACCTGGGAGGTCTGGCACGCCGGGATGGCCCCGCACCGCGATTACGGCCTGTACGAGGGCCGCTTCGTGAGCGAGTTCGGGCTGCAGTCCCCGCCGAGCCTGCACAGCATCGGCACCTTCACGCAGCCCGAGGACCGGCACGCGGCGTCCCGCGTGATGGAGCACCACAACAAGGCCGCCGACCCGCAGGGCCGCCCGGACGGTGCGCGCCGCCTCGCCGTGTACCTCAGCGACACCTTCCAGCCGCCCCGCGACTTCGAGGAGTACGTGTACGCCGCCCGCGCCGTGCAGGCCGAAGCCATGACGAGCGCCTACCGCGCCTTCCGGGGCCGCTGGGGACATGCGGGCGCGCGGGCCGTGTCCGGCGCGCTGGTCTGGCAGCTGAACGACTGCTGGCCCGTCACGAGCTGGGCCGTCATCGACTCCAGCGGCGTCCCGAAGCCCGCGTACCACGCGATCCGCCGTGAACTCGCGCCGCTGGCGGTGCAGGCCCGCCGAGACGGTGAGCGCCTGAGCGCCTGGATCGCCAGCAGCGTCACGTCGGACCGGCCGGTACAGCTGCACCTGGACGTGCTGGGACTGGACGGGCAGGGCCTGCTGAAGCGCGAGTGGCCGGTGACGGCCGCCGCGAACGCCGTGACGCCGCTCGACCTGACGGACCTGCACCTGCCAGACGCGTGCGTGGCGTTCCTGCGCCTGAGCGTGGACGGGCAGGAACGCAGCCGCGCCGCGCTGTGGCCCGAACCGCTCAAGTACCACGACCTGCCCGACCCGCACCTGCGGGCCGCCGTGACGGGCCGCACCCTGACCCTGAGTGCCGCTCTGCCCGCCAAGGCCATCTGGATCGACGCCGGACCCTTCCGTCTGCCGGACAATCACCTAGACCTGCTGCCGGGCGAGCACGTCACCCTGACCCTGCCGGACGGCGTCACGGCCGCCGGACTGACCGTCCGCGCCGTGGGGAGCGGAGTGATTCGGGCGCACGAGGGGCAGACCAGTCCACGCCCGACCCCCGCAGCGCACGCCCAGCCCGGCGCCGAGCTTCCCACGCTCAGCGCCGCCCCGGTCGTCTCGTGACCGAAAGAGACGCGCAAGTCCCTCCCTTTAGGGATGGGGTCAAGCGGCTCCCGCCCGCAGGGCGGCTAAGCCGAAGCCCCCGGTTCTGTTGTATACTTAAACGGCAATGCCCCCACGCGGCTGGAACCGCTGGGAGCGTGGCAAGGCAGTTCAGGGCTGCCAAGCATGCACAACGCTACCACCATCCGTACCTTCCGGTATCGGCTCTATCCAACCAAGCCCCAAGAGGCCGCGATGTTTGAGACATTGCGCCTCACCCGCGCGCTATACAACGCGGGCCTGGAACAGCGCCGCGAAGCCTACCGAAAGCACGGTAAGACCCTCAGCGCCTACGACCAGCAGAAGGAACTCTCCGCGCTCAAGGAAGCCTGCCCGGAGTTCAGCGGTGTCTATTCCCACGTCCTGCAAGACGTGTTCGACCGGTTGGACAAGGCATACAAGGCGTTTTTCAGCCGGGTCAAGAAGGGCGCGAAGCAGGCCGGGTTTCCCCGGTTCAAGCCCCGGCAGCGCTGGGACTCGTTCAAGTTCAAGCAGTGCTGGAACAACGCCAAGAACGACTGGACCGCTTGCGGCAGGCCCGTGGACGACGGGCGGCGCATCAGCATCCCGAAAATCGGGAACGTCAAAATCAAACTGCACCGCCCGCTGGAAGGCAAACCCAAGAGCCTGCAAATCGTCCACGACTGCGGGCAGTGGTTTGCAGTCTACGCCTGCGAAGTCCCGCTGGCCCCGCTGCCCGCTACCGGAAGCAGCGTCGGGCTGGACCTGGGGACAACGTGGTTTGCCGTCACGTCGGACGGGGAGTTCATCGAAAACCCCCGGAACTTGGGCAACAGCCTGAAGAAGTTCCGCGTCCAGCAGCGCACCGTCTCTCGCCGGAAGAAAGGCGGTAACAGGCGCAGGAAGGCCGTGCAACAGGTTGCCAGGACTCACCGCAAGGTCAGGCGGCAGCGCCTGGACTTCCAACACAAGATCGCCCGGAGGCTCATCCATGAACACGACGTAATCGCCCACGAAAACCTTCAGGTGGGCAACATGGCCCAGAGCAACCTCGCCCGTTCCATCCTCGATGCAGGCTGGGCCGGATTCCTGTTTCAACTCTCCAGCAAGGCTGAAAGTGCTGGCCGGAGAGTGATCGCTGTAGACCCCCGCTACACGTCGCAAAGGTGCAACGCCTGCGGGCACACGGGGAAGGAGAACCGTGTGAATCAGGCAACCTTCCGGTGCGTGCAATGCGGCCATACGGCGAACGCCGACCACAACGCGGCAAAAAACATCCTGGGACGGGCCGTCCCTTCAGGCGTCAACGATAGCGGGGTATCGCATGTCGTCGCCTGAGAAGCCCCTGCCTTTAGGCATGGGGTCGGTCACGCATTACGGCTTCAACGTGCAGTGGATGGTGTCCTGGGAGCAGGGCCGCGCTCCGGCCGCGCCGGACCTGCGCGCCCTGGATTTCATGGCGCGGCACGGCTTCAACTTCGTGCGCGTCCCCACCGACTACCGCTTCTGGACGCGCGGTCACGACTACCTGCATCCCGACGAGCGGGTGTTCGACCACCTGGACGCGTACCTGCAGGCCTGCCGGGAGCGCGGCCTGCACCTGAGCCTCAACCTGCACCGCGCGCCCGGCTACTGCATCAACCGCAACGACCTGGAGGTCCACAACCTCTGGACGGACGACGCGCCGCAGCAGGGCTTCCGGGCGTTCTGGCGCACGATGGCCGCACGGTATGCGGGCGTCGGCGCGCACGACCTGAGCTTCGACCTGCTGAACGAACCGCCCGACCCCGGACAGTACGGCATGACCCGGGACGTGCACGCGGCCCTGACGCGCCACGCGGTGGCCGACATCCGCGCCGTGGACCCCGCCCGGCCCGTCGTGATCGACGGGCTGGGCGGCGGGCACCTCGCCATGCCGGAACTCGCGGACCTGGGCGTCACGCACAGCGGGCGCGGCTACCAGCCGATGAGTGTGTCCCACTGGGGCGCGGACTGGTGGGACGGGTGGAGGAGCGGTGACCCGCACTACCCCGGCACGCGCTACGGCGGGATCACCTGGGACCGCGAGGCGCTGCGGGACTTCTACGCCCCGTGGCGCGAGGTGCAGGCAGCCGGGACGCCCGTGCACATCGGCGAGTTCGGCTGTTACCGGGACACGCACAACGCGGACGCCCTGCGCTGGTTCGGTGACCTGCTCGGCGTGTACCGGGAGTTCGGGTGGGGGTACGGGCTGTGGGAGTTCCAGGGAAGCTTCGGCATCATCGGTCACGGGCGGCCCGGCGCGCGCTTCGAGCGGCTGGACGGCTACGATGTGGACGTGGAACTCCTGACCCTGCTCAAGGACGCGCGCGTCCCCGCATGACGCCTCTCTTCGCCGTGACGCTGGACGTGGGGGGCAGTCATGTGACGGCAGCCCGCGTGGACCTGCAGGCGCGCCGCGTGACGGGTGACGTGGCGCGCCTGGACGTGCCGCATACGGCCGGCCTGGACGACGTGCTCGCGTCGTGGGTGCAGGCGGCCCTCGAGGTGGCCGGGACCGGTCCGGTCACGCACCTGGGGTTCGCCGTGCCGGGCCCCTTTAACCTGCGGGGCGGCGTGTCGCTCATGACGCACAAGTTCGCGGCCCTGCACGGCGTGCCGCTGCGAGAAGCCCTGGCGGCGCGGCTGCGCGGCACGCCGCTCGCGGGCGTGCCGGTCTGTTTCGGGAACGACGCGGACCTGTTCGCACTGGGTGAGTGGTGGGCCGGTGCGGGCGAGCAGCAGGACCTGATCGGCGTGACGCTCGGCACGGGGCTCGGGTCGGGCTTCGTGCGGGACGGGCAGGTCGTGACGGACGGCCCCGGTGTTCCGGAGGACGGTGAGCTGTGGAGCACGCCGTTCCGGGACGGGCTGGCCGAGGCGTACGCGAGCGGGGCGGCCGTGACGCGCCTCGCGCAGGCCATGCTGGGCGAGACGCTCAGCGCGCGCGACCTCGCCGCCCTGGAGCCGGAGCGGGCCGCGCCGGTCTGGGCGGCGTTCGGAGGGACGCTCGCGGACCTGCTGTCGCCGTGGGTGGCGGCGTTCGGGGCGAGACGCGTCGTGCTGGGCGGCAACGTGAGCCGCGCCTTCCCGCACTTCGCGCTGTCCCTGCAGGCGGGCCTGCCGTCCGGCACGCTGGCCGTGCAGAGCCGTCACTTCGAGCTTGCCGCGCTGCTCGGTGCCGCGCGCCTCTCCGTGCCGGTGCCCGACCAGCCGGTCTGAGCGCCCCTCACCCGGGCCGTCACTGCCGGTAGGTGCGGCCCTTCCAGCGCACGGTGCGGCGCAGCGCGAGCAGGTACCCGGGCAGCGCCAGCAGCGGCGTGACGGGCCCGAGCAGGCTCTCCAGCAGGTCCGGCACGCGGCGGCGGCCCGTGACGAGGTTCACGGCGCCGCGCTCACCGAGCGACACGAGGCGCAGCGCCCACATGGCCCTGGAGTGCCGGGCGGGCAGCAGCCACGGCACGGTGTACACCAGCAGGTGCGCGGCGAGCGACGCGAGCAGCAGCGCGCGCGAGTGCGCGTGGATCGGCAGGGCGTTCTTGGAGAAACCGCGCACGCTGTCGCGGTACCCGGCGTACATGGTGACCTGAACGGCCTGCCCGCCGAGCGCGAGGCTGGTGCGTTCCCCGGCGCGTTTGAGGCGGCGGGCGAAGACGGTGTCCTCCAGCATCTCGGCCTTCACGGCCCGGTACCCGCCCGCGCGGGTGTACGCGTCCCGGCGGAAGGCCATCAGCTGACCGTTCGCGGACGTGAGCCACGCGGGCCGGGCGCGCAGCAGCGGGAACGGCAGCCAGCTCAGCACGACGGCGTCCACCAGCGGCGTCAGGAGGCGCGCGCCGGGCATGAGGTGCGCGGGGCGCGGGAGGACGCTCAGCAGGGCCGCTCCGCTGACGTCCAGGGCGTCCAGCACGGCCGGGAGCGCCCCCTCGCTCCAGGTGACGTCGGCGTCCGTGAAGATCAGGGTGTCGCCGGTCGCGGCCTCCCCGAGCTGCTGACACGCCCACGGTTTGCCGTACCAGCCGTCCGGAAGGGGCGCGCCCTGCAGGACGCGCGCGCCGAGCGTGCGGGCGAGGTCGGCCGTGCCGTCCGTGCTGTGGTCGTCCAGTACGATGACCTCGTGCGCCCCCTGGCTGAGCAGGGCGGGCAGGGTGCGGCGCAGGTTGACGGTCTCGTCGCGCGCCGGGACGAGGAGCGAGACGCGTCCCGGCCGGGTCGGCCGTGGCCGGGCGTGCGGCTGCAGGCGCGGGAAGGTCAGGGCGTTCACGAGCAGGACCGCGCCCTTGAACGCCACGAACGCCAGCGCCGTGCAGAGCGCGCCCCGCCCGGCCGCACGGGAGGCCGCGCGCGGCGGCGTCAAAGCGTCCAGATGAGGCCCCCGACCGTGAGTCCGGCGCCCGTCCCGACGAGCAGCAGCGTGTCGCCGTCCGGGGCGCGGCCCGCCTCGCGCGCCTGGTGGAGGGTCAGGGGCACGCTGGCCGCGATGACGTTCCCGAGATGCGGGAGGGTCACCTCGGTGCGTTCCTCGGGCCAGCCGCAGCGGGCCATGAGCTGCAGGCCCGCCCTGCTCGCCTGGTGCGGGATGACGCGGTCGATGCCGGGCAAACCGACACTCAGGCCGGGCCGCAGGCATTCGAGATAGCCGGGCACGACTTCCCGCGCGAGGCGCAGGACCTGCAGGCCGTGCATGTCGAAGGTGAAGTCCTCGGGCGTGACGTGGCGGTCGGACGGCGTGAGGAGGCTCCCTCCGCCCCGGATGCGGGTGTGGTCGGCACCGTCCGGGTACGTCTCGAACCGCGCGGCCTCCAGGCCCTGGCCGTCCTGCGTGGCGGGGCCGAGCAGGGCGGCGGCGGCGCCGTCCCCGATGAGCAGGGCGCTTTCCGGCTGGCGCGGGTTGAGGCCGCGGCTGCCCGCCTCGCTGCTCACGATCAGGACGTGCCGGGCCTGCCGCGTGTGGATGAGGAGCGCGGCGTGCTGCACGGCCAGCAGGAAGCTGAGGCAGGTGCCGTGCAGGCTGTACGCGGCGCGGCCGTGCAGGCCGAGTTCGCGGGCGAGGAGGGCCGCGCCGTCCGGGATGGGCTGCGCCTGGCTGCCGCTCGCGTTCAGGAGGACGTCCACGTCCGCGAGGGCCAGTCCGGCGCTCGCCAGGGCGTGCCGTGCGGCCTGCGCGCCGAGCGTGAGGACCGTCTCGTCGCCGGACAGCCAGTGCCGGGCGTGCACGCCGGTCCGGGCGGTCCAGAGGTCGGGGTCCACGCCGCAGCGTGCGGCGGCCTCGCGGGTCGGGACGATGCGGGCGGGGAGGGCCTGCCCGGTGCCGAGGAGGCGCACGTTCAGCATGCGTCCCCCCTGACGCCGGGTGCGGGCGGGGTGGTGCGGGCCAGCCGGGGCCAGCGGTGGACGGACTGGGCGCTCCTGCTCATGGGCATCAATATGGCAGGTCGTCCGGCGCGGCGGGCGGGAGCGGCGTGAGGGCCGGCGCGTTCGGTGGGGTCCAGGCGCGCGTGACGCGCCGCCGTTTGCCCTGCGCGGCGAGCGGCAGGTCCGGCAGCACGAGCGGCGCTGTCTCCAGGGTGACGTGCCGCGCGCCGTGCCGGGCGAGCACGGTCCGCAGTTCGTGTTCGGCGGCCGCGCGGGTGTCCGGCGTGCAGGGGTCCAGCGTGACGCTCAGGGTGGCCGGGCCGGTCTGCACGGCGCGGTACTCGCGCAGGTGCGGCACGCGGTTCAGGGCGGCGCGCACGAAGTCCGGCCAGACCGTCACGGTTCCCTCCGGGCCCTGCAGGAGCAGCGCGTCGTCCTGGCGGCCCGCGACGCGCTCCACCACGCGGGCCGGGTGACCGCACGGGCAGGCGTCTCCCAGCACGAGCAGGTCATCGAGGCGGTGACGGACGAACGGCTGCGCGCGGCGGCGCAGGTCCGTCAGGACCGGCCGGACGTGCCCGTCCCCGAGGGCCTCGAAGTCGAAGTGGACGTGCCGTTCGTTCAGGTGCAGCCGCCCGTGCGGGCAGGGCAGCGCGAGGAGGCCCTCGGTCGCCTGGTACACCTGCACGACCGGACCGAACGCGGCCTGCAGCGCGTCCCGGTCGTCGTCCTCCAGCACCTCGGCGACCGACACGACCCTCTGTGGCGCGGCGCGCGCCCCGGCGTCCCGCAGGGCCCGCAGGACGCTGGGCGGCCCGACGAGCAGGGTGGGGTCCAGGGCCGTCAGCTGCGCCGCGAGGTCCGGCAGGGGGCGCTGCAGGTCGAGGAAGTGGAACTGCAGGTGGCGGCCCTGCACGCTGCGGTACAGGCCGCCCTCGGCGCGCAGCACGAACGCGACGCGGTGCGGACGCAGCAGCGAGCCGGGCCACGGGGGCGGCAGGAGGTGGCGGAGCACGGCGCCCGCCCAGCGCAGGCGTTCGGCGCGCGTGACGAGGAAGACGCCCTGCGTGCCGCTCGTACCGCTCGACAGGCCGACCGTGAGGGGGCCGCTGCGGCCCGCGAGGGTCCGGGTGAAGTCGCGGGTGTCCTCGGCGTGACGCGCCACCTGCAGGGCGGCGCGCAGGGTGACGCCCTCGGTGTTGAGCGCGTCGAAGTTCGCCATCATCTCGGCCTTGCCGGTGGGCGGCAGGTCCCGCCACGCGTGGACGGGCAGGCGGGCCGCCCGGAAGCGTTCCTGCAGGTGCGCGCTGTGCGCGGCGAGCCACGGGAGTTGCGTGCGGGCGAGGCGTTCGGCGTGCGCCTCCAGGGCCGCGCGGTGCGGTGGGGTGCGTTCCTGCAGGGCGCGCAAGAGCACCTGCAGCCGGTCGGGCATCACGGCGCGCCTGCCGGGGGGAGCGGTTCGGGCGCGTCGTGGCTCACGATCACGCGGGCGTGCGGGTGATCGCGCAGCCAGGCGTGCAGGCGGGCGCGGCTGCGGCGTTCCTGCCGGGCGTCCCAGAAGGCGAGCGTGGCGGGGCGCGGCACGCCCAGGTCGTCCCGGAGGGCCTGCACGGTCCACGCGGCGTCGCTGGCGAGCAGGGTCAGGCCGCGCCCGTCGCCGGTCAGGGTGGCGTCCGGGTGGTGGCGGACGACGAGGGCGATCATGCCGGGCGCGTGCCCGGGAACGCGCAGCGCGGTGACGCTGCCGTCCCCGAACACGTCGGCGGCCTCGGTGAAGGGCGCGAGGCCGTCCGGGGCGGGCCCGTACTGGAGGGGGGAGGTGCGGGCCGTGAAGTCCGGCGGGAGGGTCTCCGGGAGGTACGCGCGGCGCACGGCGCGCAGGCCCCTGAGCGGCAGCAGCGGCGGCGCGGCGAGCGGGTCGAGGTGCAGCGTGGCGTGCGGGAAGTCGCGCAGGCCGCCCACGTGGTCGGCGTGCAGGTGCGACACGATGACGTGCCGGACGTCGCCGGGCGGCACGCCGAGCGCCTGGAGGCGTTCGTGCGCGCGTTCGCCCGGCCCGAGCCGGACGGGCGTGACGAGGCCGTACAGGATGCCCGGCCAGCGGGACATGGCGTGCACGGCGGCGTCCCCGTACCCGGTGTCGAACAGCACCGGGCCGTGCCGGGGGTGGTGCAGCAGCGTGAAGCCTGCCGGGTACGTCCGGACGCGCAGGTGCCCGCCGAGCCGCGTGAGCGCGTCGAGGTTCAGGCAGTGCCCGGCGCTGAGGGGCGTGACGCGCAGCCACGTCACGTGCACGCCTCTCTCGCCGCGTCGATGGCTTCCGGCACGCCCTCGCGGGGCCGGACGGGCGGGTCGTAGCCGAGCAGCGTGCGGGCGCGCGTCAGGTCGAGGGTCATGCCGCGCGTGAGGAGGCGCACGCCGCTCGCGGTGACGGGCGGTTCCGGCTGGCCGGGCCGCAGCCGGGCGATCAGTTCGGCGGCCTGGGCGGCGCGTTCCGCCACGCGGGCCGGGACGACGCGGGTGGGGCGCGGCACGCCGAGCGCGTCCGCGAGACGGTCCACCGTCTGCCAGATGGGGACGCTCTCGCCGTCCGTGACGTTGAACACCCCGCCGGTGCGGTGCTCCAGGGCGAGCCGGGCGGCGTGCGCGGCGTTCTGCACGTGCGTGAGTTCCGTCCAGACTTCCGCGTGCCCGAGGCGCGGGAGGCGGCGCGCCCGCAGGGCCCGCGCGAGGCGCGGCAGGATGCTGGGGTCGCCGGGGCCGTACAGGCCGCGCGGGCGCAGGATGGTGGCGTCCGGCAGGTGCAGGCGCACCTCGTGCTCGGCGAGGTGCTTGCTGCGCGCGTAGCGGCTGTCGTACCGCTCCGGGATGGGGGTGCTCTCCGGCACCTGCCGCGTGACGCGGGCGGCGTTGTACACGCTGGGTGTGCTGACGTGCACGAGGCGGACCCCCTGGCGGGCGCAGGCGGCGGCGAGGTCCGCGCTGACCTGCACGTTGTGCCGCCGGTACTCCGCCCAGGGTGCCCAGAGGGTCGAGAGGGCCGCGCAGTGCAGGACGGCGTCCATGCCGCGCAGCAGGTCCGGCAGGACGGCGGGGTCCGTCAGGTCCGCCGGGACGAAGGGGACGCCGTCCCGCTGCAGGGCCGCGCCCGCACGATCGTTGCGGCCGGTACCGCGCACGTCGTGCCCCGAGGCCAGCAGGTGCCGGGCCGCGGCACCGCCGAGGAAGCCGGTCGCACCGGTCACGAGGACGCGCATGCCGTCCAGCATAGCGGGCGGCCGAACCTGCCGCCGGGGCGAGACCCGTATCAACCGTGAAGAGTCCGACACAGAGATGCCATGTCGAACGACCGGTCACGGTGACATACTGTCAACGACCGCATGCCTGACTCCTCCGTCTCCCACCGACTCCTGCTCCAGACGCTGGCCGGCGCTCCCTCCCGGCAGCACGTGCTGAACGAACTGCTGCAGCGCCTGGACGGCCTGGAGAGCGTGAGTCTGTGGTGGGAGGCGGACGACGTCCGCACCCTCATCGCGCGCGCCGGACCGGACCGGCCGGAACGCCCCCCCCTCCCGCTGATGGCGGAACACCGCTACCTGATCAGCTGGTCGGGCGACGCGAAGATCAGCGAGGAACTGATCGCCGTGATGGGTCTGCGCTTCGTGCTGCTGGACGCACAGGACACCATGCGGACCCTGCGCGCCCAGTTCGGGGACGTGGTCCGCGACGCGCACACCGACGCCCTGACGGGCCTGCGCAACCGCCGGGCCTTCGACGCGGACCTCGAAGCGCTCGACGCGGGCGGTAACCCCTTCGCGGTCGTCTTCATCGACCTGAACGGCTTCAAGTCCGTGAACGACGAGCACGGCCACGCCCTCGGCGACGCGCTGCTGCGCGGCTACGCGACGTGGCTGGAGCGCGTGGTGGGCCACTGGGGACACAGCTACCGCCTGGGCGGCGACGAGATGGTGGTGCTGGTGTCCGCCTTCCCCGGCACGCCGCAGGAGTTTGGGGTGTGGGCACGCGAGCGGCTGCAGGTGCCGTTCGTGGACGGCGTGAGCGCCAGCATCGGGATCGCGTGGCGGCACGAGGGCTGGCGCGCCGCCGACGTGCTGCGCCTCGCCGACACCCGCATGTACGACGCCAAACGCCACCGCCGCGTGCATGCGGGCACGGAGGACGAACGCCGCCACCCGCCCGGTCAGGAGGTCTGACTGTGGACCGCTCGAAGCGGGGCGAACGTGGAGCTCTGCGGGACCGGGGCCAGCGCACGTCCCTGTCGGCACCGCCCATTCCAGACCATTCGACCGGTGACGCGGACGGACGTGCGCCCTGAACGGGAAGGTCGTCATGACCCGGCCCTCTACACTGCGGGCATGACTGCTGCCGCGCCTGTCCCGCTGCTCGTGAATCGCCGCTCGCGCCGTGGGGAGGCGCTGGGCCATGAGGCGGCGCACGCGCTGCTGCACGCGGGCGTGACGGCCCGCCTGACCTTCACGGACGATCCCGGCAGCGCGGAGCGGGCGCTGCGGGAGGCGGTGCTGGCGGGGGCACCTCGGGTCGTGGTGGGCGGCGGGGACGGGTCGCTGTCGCTCGCGGCACACGCGCTGGCCGGGTCGGGCGTGACGCTGGGCGTGCTGCCGCTCGGGACGGGGAACACCTTCGCGCGCAGCGTCGGCGTGCCGCTCGACCTGCCGGGTGCTTGCCGGGTGATCGCGGAGGGGCACGTGCGGCGCGTGGACGTGGGCCGCCTGAACGGCCGGGCGTTCCTGAACAGCGCGGCGCTCGGCACGTCCGCCGAGATCGCGCGCACCCTCACGCCGGAGCTGAAGCGCCGCCTGGGCCTGCTCGCGTGGCCGTGGGTGGGCCTGAAGGTGCTGCTGCGGCACCGGGCGCTGCAGGTGACGGTCACGCACGGCGGCGGGCAGCTCACGGTGCGCACGCATCAGGTGCTCGTCGCGAACGGCCGGTACGTGGCGGGGCCGCTGCGGGCCGCGCCGGACGCGTCCATCACGGACGGCCTGCTGGACGTGCTGATCCTGGGGGACGCGCGTGTCCCGAGCTTCCTGCGCGCCGCGACGGGCTGGGCGGCCGGTCGCCGCTCGGTGCGGCTGTCGGCCCCGGAACTGCGCGTGCATGCGGGCGGGTCGCGGGTGTGGGTGAGCGTGGACGGGGACGTGAGCAGCGTGCGTGACCTGCGCCTCACGCTGGAGCGCGCGGCCCTGAACGTGAACGTCCCGGCCGGGTACGTGCCGGAAACCGTCTGATCAGGGGGTGAGGGGCGGGGTGAGGCGTTTCCAGTACAGGCGCGTGCCGGTCAGGCCGCCGTGGGGTTTGAGGGCGTAGTCGGGAATGGTTCCGGCGTACGTGTACCCGAGGCGTTCGTACAGACGGGACGCGCCGCCGTCCTCGGCCGTGTCGAGCACGAGGAGGGACCGGCCATGCTGCACGGCGAGCCGTTCGGCGTGCCGCAGCAGGGCGGTGGCGACGCCCTGGCCGCGTGCGTCCGGACGCGTCATCATCTTGGCGATCTCGGCGCGGTGCGGCTGGTTGGGCGGGCACTGGAGCTGCAGCGTGACCGTCCCGAGCAGGTCGTGGCCGCGGTACGCGCCGAGGACGATACGTTCACCGCGCAGGGCGGCCTGCAGGGCGTCCCGCCAGAACATCTCGGCGTCGGCGGGCGCGAGGGGATGCATGAAGCTGACGGAGCCGCCGTGCGCGACCGTCTCGACGAGCAGCGTGGTGAGCTGGGCCAGGGTGGTGTCCGGAACGCCGGACGCCCCGGGAGTCGACGGCTCCCCGGCGGGCAGGATCGGCCTGACGGCGAACGGGGCGGGCGCGGTCATGTCATCTCCTCGTAAGCAGCACGGCGTACTGGCAGGACTGGTCGGTGTCGTTGGCGAACGTCACGTCTCCCGGCGCACCGAACCCCAGGCAGTCGCCGGGAGACAGCGTGTGCGACGCGCCTCCTTCCTGCACGGTGAGGGTGCCGCCATGCACCCAGACGAGCTGCCGGATATGTTCGTACGATGCGGCGGGCAGCGTCACGCGCTGCCGGGCGGGCAGGATGACGCGCACAACTTCCAGCGGATGTGCCGGGTGTGCGAACACCTGCTGGCGCACGTAGCCGGTGCCTGGGTCCTGCCAGCGCGGCTGGTCGGCCTCGCGGCTCAGGAGGTCCTGTCCTTCGGCGCGCAGCAGCAGGCCCGCGAGCGTCAGGTCGAAGGCGCTGGCGAGGCGCACGAGGGTGCTGGCGGTGGGGCTCATCTCGGCGCGCTCGATGCGGCTCACGGCAGCCTTGGAGATGCCCGAGTGCCGGGCGAGGTCCGCCTGCGACCATTGCCGCGCGCGGCGTTCCTGCATGATGCGCCGGGCCAGCTGAAGTTCTGCCTCATCCACGATCAGAGTCATATGACTCTTATAGTGGATTTCTGGCAGGTTTTCCATCGTCCAGGTCCGTTATGTGACGCGGGTCACCCCTCTCCCGTCCCCGCAGTCTCCCTGACACCCGGCCCGGCGTGATGCGGCTATGAGCTGAACTCTACAAGTTCAGCTCAAAATCGTATGACAACCACCAGACAACCCGTGAGGACGCCACCGAACGTCATACCAGACGCGCCATGCAGTCCTCGGGTCCGTCACGTCGCCTGCCCTGCCAGGGCACTGTTTTTGCGGGACGACGAACCCTGCGCCCGAGCAGCACAACCTGTGCACTGATATGAATCTGAAACGGTCCGGATATTAAGCTGGCCGCATGAACAAGCGCTTCTTTCTCCTCCCGATCATTGGCATGCTCGGCGCAGTGAGCTGTGCGCCTCTGATCGTCGGTCTGCCCGCCCAGCGCCCCGTCTTCGAGGAAGGGCAGGGCTGGCAGCTCACCACCCCGCAGGGCCTCAAGATCAGCCTGCGCGTCCCGCCGCGCGACCCGCTGATCCCCACGTACACCACGCAGCTCGGGCAGGCCAGCGTCCACAACACCAGCGCCGATTTCGTCATCTACTACGAGCCTGCGAGCAGCATCCCGGAGTTCTTTAGCGTCGTGGTCGGCCCGGACGCCAACGGTCACGTCTACAACTGCGACTTCCGCGAGGTCAACGCGGTGACGGTCGGCAGCGGCATGCAGGGCATGTACTCCGACGACACCAGCGAACAGTCCGACGCCTTCGTGCAGTACCTCGAGGAAGGCAGCGTCCGCACGCACCAGTACTGCTCCATGACCCGCGTCGACTGAACACCACCCACCAGGGCAGAGCGGAAGGACCCCCCAAAGGTCCTTCCGCTCTCTGTCTGGCCCGTCCCCACGGGGAGCCTGCCCGCAGCGGTTGACCGGATTTCCGGTCAGTTGCCGGGGATGCCGAAGTCCTGCACCCAGTACGTCCCGAAGGCGTTCGCGAAGGGCGCGTTGGCGATGGCCGACCCGAAGCGCGTGAAGGCCGGGTTCATCAGGTTCAGGCAGTGTTCCGGGCTGGCGAGCAGGCCCGCCATCGCTTCCTCGGGCGTGACGACGTCGTACACGGCGTTCTCACCGGCCTTGCCGACAAATCCGGCGCGGGCGGCGCGCGCGGTGGGGTCCGACTGGTCCTTCGCGCTGATGTGCCCCCGGAAGTTCAGCTGCACCATGTCCTGCACGTACACGGCGGCAGAGGTCGCGAGCTGCGGGTCCCAGCTGAGGGGGCCGGTGCTGTTCATGAGTTTCTCGCCGCACTTCTGGCCCTGGGCGCGCGCGGCGTTGGTGAGGTCCAGCAGGCGGCGGTTGAAGGTGCTGAACTGGGCGGCGTCCACCGCGTCGGGGTTCGCGACGATCACGGCGACGTTGCCGGACGTGGTGGCCACACCGTACTCGCGGAATCCGTCCCAGAAGCCGCAGCGGCCCGCGAGCATCCCGCCGAGGCGGGTGAGGTCGCCGTAGTTGCTGGCGCGGAAGGTGCGGCGCATGGTGCTGCGGTACGCCTGACGGGTGAGGGCGGGGTCCGGCGCGTAGCCCTGGAGCAGGTCGGCGGCGGCCCGGTCGAGGGCTGCGTTCTGCGTGAGGGTGACGTGACAGGTCTGAAAGGCCTGCTGTGCGGCCGCGCCGAGGTCGCGCGGGCTGAGCGTGCCGGACGCGTGGGCGGACGTGGCGGCGAAGGTGAGAGCGATGAAGGTCCGATAAAGAAAGCGCACCCGCCGAGTCTACCGAGCCGACCGCATGACCGCCGTGACAAATGTGGCGCGCAGTGACGGGTCACGGAGCGCGGCGTGCGAAGCTCACGGATCGCTCAAGCGCACGGTCGTCCCGGTGGACGATCCTCACCGCGCGGCGCGGCATCCTGCCCGGACAGGCATGCCGCACCGGAGGTCTACGAATGAAATCAGCCAGCGTGAAACGCCCGCCGTCCACCCCTTCCGCCTGGTCGCGCCTGCTCACGCCAGGCCTGCTGGCGGCCGCCCTGCTGGGGGCCTGCGCGCCCGCCGTGCAGGTGACCCGTCCGCCTGTCACCGTCAGCGTGAGCGATCCCGCCACGCTGACGCGCCTCGCGCCCGCGACACTGGTCCTGCGGAATTCCGCTCCCGCGCCGCTGCGCGACGCGGTCATCACGCTCGAGGGGGTGCGGGCCGCGTCCGGCGGTCAGGACATCCGCTGCCGCGAGGTGGCCGCGCAGCGCTTCGAGTGCCGGGTTCCGGACCTGCTCCCTCAGATGCCGGGCCTCACGGACGGCGTCTGGGTGCGCTACGACGGCGTCCTCAGCGGCGCGAGCGTCACCTTCACGCGCGACCAGCCGATGAGTGACCAGCAGTACGTCAAAATCCTGCTGCAGTGACGGCGAAACTGCACGCCACGCGGGGCGCCCGCTCCGGAGAACGGAGCGAACGGCGACACCTTCCGGAGGCCGTGACGAGGTGCTACGGGTCCGGCAGGTCCGGCCAGGAGGGGTCGAGGGAACGCAGGTAAGCGCACAGCTGCTCGGCTCCCCGGAAGTACCGCGAGGTCCGCAGCGACGGGCTGTACAGGCTGATGCGCCACGCGCTGCCGTCCTCGTTCCGTTCCTGCCAGTAGCGCAGCACGAACACCCTGGGCGGGGCGTCCGCGTGTGGCCGGACAGGCGAAGAGAGAGGTTCGGGCATGCCTCAGGATAGGCGTGTCTGCGTGACGGAGGCGTTATGGGGCGACCGTCCCGCAGGTCAGGTGCGGTACCAGCCGTCCGGCGCGGCCTCTCGCAGGCGGTGAAGGGCGGTCTGCGCCACGGCGCGCAGGTCCGGCTCGGCGGGCGTGAGGGCGGCCGCGGCGCGCCATGTGACGTCCGGGAAGTCGTGCGTCTGCCCGAGCTGCAGGGCCTCCCGCTGCAGGGCCTGCCGCCAGGAGGCGCGGGTGGTGGCCTGTGCCTGCAGCAGCAGGGCATGCGCGAGCTGTTCAGGCATGCTGCACGCGCGGGCGATGCTGGCGGCGGCCTCCGCGTGACGTTCGGCCGCGCCGCCGGTCGCTGGCCCGCCCTGGCTGTGGATGTTCACGACGCTGAGGGCCTGCGCGGCCACGCAGTCGACAAGCGGGTACCCGGTCCGGGCGGCGAGCGTCTGCGCTTCCAGGGCGAGGGGCAGGGCCGCGTCCGTGTGACCGCGCCGGGCCAGGGTCGCGGCGAGTGACGCGAGCACGAACGCCAGCCGGTACGGGTCGTTCACCTCGCGTGCGAGCGGCAGGGCCGCCTCGAGGCTCATCAGGGCGGCCTGGTCTCGTCCCGCGCGGTAATGCACGATGGACGTGCGGTGATGCACGTCCGTGAGGTGCAGCGGGTAGCGTTCCAGCAGGGGGCGTGCGAGGCGCAGTTCGTGCAGGGCGCGGCGGCTCTGGCCGAGGCTGGTGAGGACGGTGCTGAGGTTCGCGCGGTACAGCCCCTGACTGTAGGGAGAGCTGGGGGCCGCGAGGAGACGTTCGAGCAGTTCGGCGGCCTCGGCGTTGCGGCCGAGCGTCCAGTACGTCCAGGCGAGGTTGTTCTCGAAGCCGCTCGGCGCGCCGGGCGGCACGGCGCGCAGGAGCGCCTCGTACGCCTCCACCGCTTCGGGGCCGCGGCCGGTGTGCCACAGCAGCAGCGCACGCTCGTTCTCGAGGTCGGGATCGCCGGGCGCGTGCCGGAGCGCCTCCCCGATGGCGGTCTCGGCGTCCGGCACCTGTGCGGCGCGCAGGTGCAGCCAGAACCGGGCGCGCCACAGCCCGGCCCGGACAGCGGGAGCAGCGTCTTCAGGGAGGATGCGCAGCGCGTCGCCGATCGCCTGCAGTCCCTCCGGGAGTCTGCCCTGTTTGCGGCGCAGTTCCGCCAGGGCCGCCGCGCCGAGGCTGAGGTCGAGGGTCAGTCGGAGGGCGCGCGCCTGGGTCTGCGCCAGTTGCAGTTCGTGTTCGGCCAGGGCGGGATCGAAGTCGGTGAGCGTCACGCCGAGCGCGCGGCGGGCCGCCACCTGTTCCTCCGGGGTGAGGCCCGCGTGCAGCGCCTGCCGGTAGGCGTCGGCGGCGGCCGTGACGGCCCCGTTGGCGTGGTACGTGCGAGCCGCCTGCACGTGCCACTGCGCGGCACGTGCGTCGTTCCCGGCGAGTGCCCAGTGCCGGGCGAGCCGTCCCGGGTCGTCGTGCGCGGCGCGGCGCTCCAGGGCGGCCGCGATCCGGCCGTGCAGCAGCGCCGTGATCGGGGCGGGCAGGGCCTGCAGGGTCGCCTGAGCGAGCAGGTCGTGCGTGAAGGGGGACGGGCTGCCCGGCACGCTCAGCACGCGCGCCTGCACGAGTTCCGTCCAGGGCGGGCCGAGGTCGACGGGATGGGTGCCGAGCACGTCGGCGGCCAGTTCGGCACTGAAGGCGGGACCGGCGACCGCCGCGATCCGCGCGAGGCGCAGCGCGTCCCCGCCGAGGGCCTCCAGGCGGCGCGTCATGAGGGCCTGCAGGCCCGGCAGGTGCGGCAGGTGGGCGGGCCAGCCGCGCGTGAGGGCGCCCGCTTCCCGCAGGGCGCGCAGTGTCTCGAGCAGCGTCAGCGGCAGGCCGCCCGTGGACCGCGCGAGGTCATGCACGAAGGTGTGGGGCGCGTCCGGCGCGAGGTGCCGCATCAGGACGTGCACGTCCTCGTCGGTGAGCGGTTCGAGCGTCACGGCGGACGCCTCGCGCGCGCGGGCGGCGGCGCGCAGCGCAGCGAGGCGCTCGGGCGGGAGTTCCGCCGCGCGGTACGCGAGGACGGCGCGGGCACCTGAGCGGATGTCCGGGTGGCCGAGCACGTACTGCCAGATCTCCCAGCTGGACGTGTCCATGAAGTGCACGTCGTCGAGGAACAGCAGGGTGTCGCCCGCCGCGGCCGCGTGAGCGTACAGCGCGGCGACCGCCTCGCTGAACCGCAGGCGGTCCTCGTGGGTCACGAGAGGCGGCAGGGCGGGGGAGCGTTCCGGCTGCAGGCGCGCGATTTCGGCGTCCACCCAGCCGGGCAGCGGCAGGCCGGGATGACTGCGGCGCAGTTCGCGCACGGCGCGGGCCAGGGTCGCGTACGGGAAGGCGTCGTCGCCGGGCCTGCCCGTGACGGTGCGGACGCGCGTGCCGTGCGCGCGGGCGAGCGTGTCGAGCGCGTCCAGCGCCAGGCGGGTCTTGCCGCTCCCGGCCGGACCGACGAGGTACACGCGCCGGCCGGCTTCCAGCGCGGCGCGCACCTCCCGCAGCGCGGCGCTGCGGCCGACGAGCGGCACGAACGGCTCCAGCCAGCCGCCCGGACTTCCCTGCGCCGCAGGCGCCGGTCGCGGGGAGGCGCGTTCCGGCGTTCGGCTGTCCGTGTCCCGCGTGATCACCTGCGCGAGTGCCACCGTCTGCGGCATGGGCTCCACGCCGAGTTCGCGCTGCAGGACTTCGCGGCAGCGGGCGTAGGCGCGCAGCGCCGCGCCACGGTCCCCCAGCCGGTGGTGCAGGTCCATCACGCTGCGGTACGCGAATTCCGACACCGGTTCGAGCAGCAGCAGGCCCTCGGCGGCCGCGAGGGCCGCGTGCAGCTCCCCGCGCGCCTCTGCGGCGCGCATCAACGTGAGCTGCGCGTCCTGTTGCACGTTCCTGAGGCGTTCGCGCTGCGCGAGCAGCCAGTCCTGCAGGTCCGGGCAGTCGTCGTAGTCCAGACCGGACAGCAGGTCGTGTCCGAAGTGCAGCACGTCCGCCGCGCGGCCCTCGAAGGCCGCGAGTTCGAGGGCCGTCACGTCCACGGTCACGACCGGCAGCAGGCGCACGCGTTCCCCGGGGCTGAGGATGTCGCCCGTCAGGCCCCGCAGACGGTAGAGGGTCTGGCGGAGGTTGTTGCGGGCCGCGTGCTCCGTCACGTCCGGCCACAGCAGGCCCGCCAGCACGGAGCGGGTCTGCTCGCCCTCCAGCGCCACGAACGTGAGCAGGGCAGCGACCTTGCGCTCCAGCGGGCGCGTGTCGCCCAGGTGCGTGCGGATGACGGGCGGACCGAGCACGGTCACGTGCACGGTCTCGGGGACAGACTCGGGCAGTCCGGAGTCCCGGCCAGGGGTCATGGTCCATGGTACAGAAAACGGCGGTCGGGGAGTGCGATCACCGAGGCGACGGGGAAGGCCAGCCGGAACGTTCCGGGACGGGAGGGCAGGGTGTGCACCGGCCTTTCCGGAATCCTTACACGGGCGGTCTACACTCGGGGGATGCGTCTGCTGCTGCTCGAAGACGACCCCCGGCTGCACGCCCTGATCGTCACCGGCCTGCGTGAGGCCGGGCACAGTGTCGAGGGCGTGACGACGGCCCGCCTCGCCTACAACGTCGCCATGACAGGCACCTTCGACGCATTGATCCTCGACGTGATGCTGCCGGAAGGCGAGGACGCCGGATTCCTGCTCGCCCGGCGGCTGCGGGAGGAGGGTCAGGGCACCCCCATCCTGTTCCTGACGGCCAGGTCCGACGTGGAGTCGCGCCTGCAGGGCCTGGAGGTCGGTGACGACCACCTCGGGAAGCCCTTCGACTTCCGTGAGTTGCGCTCCCGCCTCGCGGGCCTGGTACGCCGCGCGGCCGGGCAGGCCAGGAGTGTCCTGCCGCTCCCCGGGGGGGCGGGGCTGGACGTGCACCGGCGCGAGGTGCTGGACGCCGCCGCGCGGCCCGTGCCGCTCACGCCGAGGGAGTTCGAGCTGCTGGAGGGCTTCGCGCTGCACCCGGAACGGGCATACTCGCGTGACGACCTGCTGATGCGGGTGTGGGCGGGCCAGCCGGACACCGAGAGCCGCGTGGTGGACGTGTACGTCGGGAACCTGCGCCGCAAGCTGGGCGAGCGGGTGATCGTGACGGTGCGCGGGCACGGGTACCGTCTGGGAGCGCTGGGCGAGGCGGACGCGTGACGTTCCGGTGGCGACTGACGCTCACGTACGCGCTGCTGCTCGCACTCACGCTGCTGGTGGCGGGCGGTGCGAGCTACGCGGGCCTGCGGCACACGCTGTACGCCGCCCTGGACGCCGGGCTGCGGGCCGACGCCGTCAGCACCGCCCGGCTGGAGGCCCGGCCCGACCTCGAACCGGCCCCTCAGGTGGCGGCGTCCCTGGACGCCATGAACCGCCAGCAGCCGGTGCGCGTCACCGTGTTCAGCGTCACGGGCAGGGAAGTGGACCGCGGCCCGTCCCGGGTGGGGTTCGTGCCGCGCACCGGGGCGACGCAGGTGGGCGGTGAGCGGGTGTACATGCTGCGCGTCGGGGCCGGGTGGGTGCAGGCGAGCGTCAGCGACGCCGCCGTCCGCGCGTCCCTGCACGCCTTCCTGTGGCAGGAACTGCTGGGCGTGCCGCCGCTGCTGCTGCTGTCCCTGGCGGTGGGGTACCTGCTGGCGGACCGGGCGCTGCGGCCCGTGGATCAGGTGAGCGACCTCGCGGCCCGGATCGCCGCGCACGGCCAGCCGGGAGAACGCGTCCCGGAGGCGCAGGGCGCGGACGAACTCGCGCGGCTGACGCGCACCATCAACGCCATGCTCGCGCGGCTGGACGAACAGCTCACGCACGAACGCCTCTTCGCGCACGCGAGCGCGCACGAGCTCCGCACGCCCATCAGCGTGATTCGCGCCGCGACCAGCCTCGCCCTGGAGGGGGAACGCACGCCGGACGAGTACCGCGCGGCCCTCGCGCAGGTGAACGAGGTGAGCGCCGACATGGGCACCCTCACGGCGCGGCTCCTGGCCCTCGCCCGCAGTGCCCGCCCGGCCGGGAACGGCGACGTGAACCTCGCCGACGTGGCCCTGCTGGTCAGCGAACTGCACGGCGAGGACGCCCGCGCGCGCGGCGTGAAGGTGCAGGTCACGGCGGACGACGCCGCCACCCGCGGGGACTTCGACGCGCTCGTGATGGCGGCCGGGAACCTGCTGCAGAACGCGCTGAGGTACACGCCGCGCGGCAGTGTCGTCCGGGTGCAGAGCGGCGTGCGCGGCGGTGACGCCCACCTGACGGTGCAGGACGCCGGTCCCGGCATTCCGGAGGGGGACGTGCCGCGCCTCGTGCGGCCCTTCCAGCGGGGCGAGCGGACGGCTCAGAACGCCGACAGCAGTTCCGGCGCGGGACTGGGCCTCGCGCTGGTGCAGGCGGTCATGACGGCCCACGGCGGGCAGCTGCACCTGGAGAGCGCGCCACTGTCGGGCCTGCGGGCCGAACTGCGCCTGCCCCCGCGACGCTGACGTGGACAGGGGAAGGGGAGGACCACGCGTGTGGCTCCTCCCCTTCCCCTGTCGCCCGGCACGGGCAATGGATCAGGTGCGCGTCACTTCACGGCCGTGTCGATCCAGCGGAACAGTTCCGGCAGGTCGTAATCGCCGCTGTGCGGGACGTTCCACGGCAGGGCGTAGTCCACGCTGCGGCCCGAGGCGCGCAGGGTGGTGGCGAGGATCGCGGAGACGGCCAGCGAGGTGTCCTTGTCGGCCGTGCCGACCCGGATGCGCCAGTGGGCGGCGGTGCGCGTGCCGGGTGCCTGGACGTACGCCATGGGGTTCATGAGCTTCACGGTGAGGGGATCGGCCTGCGTGGCGGGCACGGCGGTGTGCTGCTGACTGTACGCCGTGAAGTGGCGCGCGGCGACGGTGGCGGTCCCGAATTCGTCGTTCTCTCCGTTTTCGAGGCTGAGGCCGTCGAAGGCGGCGGGCGTCTTCATGCGCAGGATGGAGCGGGCGTACGCGCCGAAATCGACGTCCGTGACCCGTCCGTCCTTCACGGTCAGGTACGTGACCTTCGAGAGGTCCGTGCCGGCATCCAGGGCCTTCTGCGCGGAGTCCCGGATGAGGGACGCCACGTACGTCCGGAAGGTGCCGTTGCCGCTGGCGTCGAGCGTGAGGGGCTGCGCGCCGTTCCTGAGGTGCAGGCCGTTCAGGTACGGAATGAACTGGGCTTTGAGGTCGTTCGAGACGGCGATCTGTGCGGCGGTCAGGGTGCCTTTCACGAGGGTGCGCTGCATCTTGTAGTCGGTGTCCATCGCGAACTTGAGCTGCTCGTAGTCGTTGACGCCACTGAACTGCCATTCGTAGGCGGCGTCGGCGTGTTCGAGGTTCGTGATGGGGCAGTACGCGGACACCGCGTAGATGGCGGTGCTGGCGGGCGCGGCGCCGAGGGCCTTGAGGTAAGGCTGGTAGTCGCGGTTGTCGCCGCTCGCGCCGAGCAGGGCGGAGAGGGCGCCGCCGGCGCTCGTGCCGTTCGAGACGATGCGTTCCGCGTTGCCGGGCATCCGGGCGTCGTTGAAGTGCAGGTACGCGACGGCGGCCTTGAGGTCCACGATGGCGGCGGGCGCCTTGCCGGTGAAGCGGCCGCTGGCGTCCTTGCCCGTCCGGCCGCGCGCGCCGGGCGAGGCGACGACGTAGCCGTGCGCGAGGGCCGCCCTGATCGCGTCGCCGCCCATGTTCGCGGTGGGCGTGCCGGGCAGGCCGGGCATGTAGCCGCCCACCTCGTTCGGCAGGAAGATGGGCGCGGTCGAGGCCGTGTACCCGCCGACGCTCTGCCCGGCGAAGTACTGCACCGGCACGTAGACGTTCATGCTCTGGTACTTGCGGTCGACGGGGTTCGTGACGTACAGGATGTTCTCGTACGCGCGGTACTGCACGGTCCGGCCGTCCACGACGACGCTGCCGAGCGTGTACTTCTGCGCGTCGAACGTCAGGCTGGACGGGGTGGCGGCAGCGGCTGGCGCGCCGGCGCCGCCGGCAGCCACCTGGCCGAGGAGGGCCGCACCGAGGAGTGCAGTACTGAGGGCGGCGAGGGCCGGGACAACTTGACGGCGGGTGTTCATGGGTTCACCTCGGACGGTGTGGAGAGAAGGGCCGGTGGCCGGGCGTGTCGGTCCCGGGGCGGGAGCGATCGCCTTCAGCGTAGGAGGACCGTGTAACGATCCTGTAAGTGCGCAGCGGGCGAACGGCCGGGAGAGGGCTTCTCCTGGCCGTTCGCTGGGCTGCTGGTCGGGGCTGTGGCACCGGTGGGGCGGGCAGTTCAAGGTCCGCTGAAGGTCCCTTCAACGTCGTGTCAATTCCGCCGCACCTTTCGGACGGGCGGTGAGGTTACGCTGCAGGCATGAAGCAGACGACGTTCCTGATCCTGATGTTGGCGCTGGTGCTGGCGGTGCTGGCGATCCCGCTGCTCTTCGCGTTCACGCCTGCCGGGATCAGCTGCTGCGTCGCGGCGATGCTTCTGGCGATCCTGGCTGTGCCGGACCTCGCCAGCCAGGACGATCAGGCAGCGCAGGAACCGGTCCGCGGCTGAAGTTCAGCGGCTGCAGGTCAGGTCGATGCGGAAGCTGGGGTCCGGCACGCTGAATTTCGCTTTGATGCCGGTGGGCGCCGTGACTTCCAGCAGGAACTTCTGCGGGGGCGTCCCGTTGACGGTCGCCGCGTCCTGGCGGGCTTCGGGGAAGATCTGGAATTCGTAGACGGTTCCCGTGCCCTGCTGCATGCGGGCGTAGGTCTTGTCCTGCCAGCCGGTCCGCCAGCTCTTGCTCCAGCTGTCCCCGTCAGCGAAGGCGACGCTGACGGCGTTGTTGTACACGATGCCCGCGTGGTCGAGCGTGAAGGATTCGGTCGTGCCATTCCTGACTTCCACGGTCACGCCCCAGCCGTTGCCGTAGGACTGGTCCTCGACGGGGCGCAGGCGGGTGACGCGCAGGCGTTCGACGCCGTTGAACAGCCACTCGTTGATGCAGCCGGTCACGCTGGCCTTGGCGTTCGCACCGCCCTGCGCGGCGAGGGCGGCCTTCACGTCACTGAGTTTCAGGTACGTGACGCCGCCGATGACGGTGGTGTTCAGGGTGACGGGCTGCCCGGCGAGGGTGAGCGTGACGGGCGCGGCGAGGGCGGCGGGCGCGGAGAGGAGCGAGAGGGTCAGGGCGAGTCGGTACATGGCGAGTCGGTACATGGCGTCTCCTTGAAGGGGGTGCGGGCGAGAGGCTTCACTTCAGGCCGGGGCGAGTGGACGGGTCCTGCAGGTCGCGTTCCAGCCATTCCAGCAGCGCGAGCGGGGACGTGAAGGTCTGTGCGTCTCCGGGCGTGCCGGGCGGGCTGGTTCCGGCGGGCACGGTGTGCAGCGTGGCCTGCCAGTGGTCGTGTTCGACCGTCACTCGGAGCTGGTAGGTGCGGGCGTTCATGCGGACCTCCAGGGTGTGCCGGGCCGCCGGGCGGGTGGGCCGCTGCGGCGGGTGGGGCACGGGGAGAGGGTAGGTCTGCCGGAGTTGCGTTCGCGTTACAGTGGAGGCTGATGAGAGTCTCGTGTCCGGGGGTACCGTCCTGCTCATCCTGAAGCTGACCGGAGCGCCGGGCGTGACGGTGGCTGGCGCGCACGTGCCGCTGCGTTCCCGGCGGCTGGCGCTGCTCGCGTACCTCGCGCTGGAGGGGGAGCAGTCGCGGGCGCGGCTGGCGGCGCTGCTGTTCCCGGCGCTGGACCCGGAGGAGGGCCGGGCGCGGCTGAGGCTGGACCTGCACCGTGCGCTGCACTCGCCGCTGCGGGTGGGGCTGGTGGCGGACGGGGAGCGCGTGTCGCTGGTCGGGGAGTGCGACGTGTGGAGGTTCCGGCAGGCGCTCGCGGCGGGTGACTGGGCGGGCGCGCTCGGCGTGTGGCGCGGGCCGCTGCTGGAGGACGTGACCTTCGACGACGCGCCCGCCCTGCAGGAGTGGCTGGAGGCGCGCCGGGCGGGCCTCGCGCTGGACGTGACGCGCGCCCTGCACGGCCGGATGGGCGTGCACGACGGGGACGGGCAGCCGGACGCGGCGCTGGAGGTGCAGCGCGCGCTGCTGGCGCACCAGCCGCTGTCGGAGGCGGCGTGTGACGCGCTCACGCGGCGGCTGGCGCGCATGGGCCGCCGTGCGGAAGCGCTGGAGGAACAGGCCCGGTTCCGCGCGCGGTTCGTGGAGGCGCTGGGGCTGGAGCCGCTGCTGGAGCACCGCCTCGCACCGGACGGTGCGGGCGGGCCGGGGGTGGGCGCGGCGCCGGAGGCGGGCGGGACGGTGCCGCGCGGGGGCCTGACGCGGCCGCCCCTGGTGGGGCGTGAGGGGTTGTGGCAGCAGCTCAGCGACTGGCACGCGGCTCCGGGAGGCCCGGCCCTGCTGCTGCTGGGGGAGGGCGGGGTCGGCAAGTCGCGGCTGGCGGGCGCGTTCGCGGAGCATGTGGGCGGGCGGACCCTCACGCTGCGCGGCGCGGAGGCCGCGCAGGACGTGCCGTTCGGGGCGCTGCTCACGGCGCTGCGCGACGCGGGCACGGAGCGTCTGGGGACGCTGGAGCCGCGCGTGCTGGCGGCCCTCGCCGAGGTGCTGCCGGAAGTGAATGTGCCGCGCGCGGCCGGGCGGGCGGGACGCGGGGCGCTGGAGGGCGTGAGCGAGGCGCGACTGCTGGACGCGCTCGCGGCCGCCCTGCGGGCCGCGGCCGCGGGGGCGGACCTGCTGCTGCTGGACGACCTGCACTGGCTGGACCCGTCGAGCGTCCGGGTGCTCGTGCAGGCGGAACGTCAGCTGCGGGGCGGCGGGCCGCGCCTGCTCGCCACGGCGCGGCCCGGTGAGCTGCAGCGCCACCTGCCGCTCGCCCGCTGGCTGAACGACCTGGAACGGGCCGGGCGGCTGGACCGGCTGGAGGTGGCGCCGCTGTCGGAGGTATCGGTGCTGCGCCTGATCCGGCTGCTGTCCGGCTCGGCGCGGGCCACGGGCTTCGCGCGGGCCCTGCACGGTCTGAGCGGCGGGAATCCGTACGCGCTGCTGGCGTTCGTGCAGGGCCTCGTGTCGCGCGGGCATCTGGAGACGGGCGGCCCGGACGGCTGGACGCTGCACCTGGACCTCGCGGACCTGGCGGGCGAGCTGCCGTCCACGCTGCGCGGCGTGCTGCTGCACACGCTCAGGAGCCGGGGGGAGGACGTGGTGAGGGTGCTGGAGGCGGCCGCGCTGCGCGGCCTGCAGTTCGAGCCGGACGCGGCCGTGGCGGGCAGCGGTCTGGACGGGGCGGCGGGAGCGGCCGCGCTGGCGCTCGCGGCGGAGCACCGCTGGACGCTGCCGCTTCCGGACGGCCGGGCGCGGCTGGAGCACGACCTGCTGCGTCAGGCGCTGCTGGACGACCTTGCCCCGGACCGCGCGAGGGAGGTGCACCTGCGGCTGGCCCGGCATCTGGACCGGCTGCAGGTGAAGGGCCTGCAGGCCGTCCCGCCGGCGGAACGCGCGCGGCACTGGGAGGGCGCGGGGGAACGGACCATAGCCGGGCCGCTGTGGCTGCAGGCCGCCGAGGCAGCGGGAGCGCTGTGGGCGCACCGGGAGGCGCTGCACGCGCTGGAACGCGCCCTGGCCTGCACACCCGGCGCAGCAGACCGTCTCGCGCTGCACCGGCAGCGCGGGCGGCACTGGCAGGCGCTCGCGCAGCTGGGCGCGTGGCGGGACGAGCTGGACGCCGCGGACACCCTGCAGCGGGAGGCGCGCGTGCCGGGCGAGGACCTGCGGCTCGCCCTGGAGCGCACGCACCTGCTCATCCGGGAGGGCGAACTGGAAGCGGCGCTCGCGCTCACGGAGGCCTGGGCGGAGGGCGAGCCTGGCCCCGAGCGTGGCCTGCTGCAGCACGAGCGGGGCTCGGTGCTGCTCGAACTGGGTCGGCACGCACAGGCGCACGCGGTCCTCACGGCGGCCCTCGCGGAGGCCGAGCCGGGGAGCCTGCTGGCCGCGAACCTGCACACCACGCTCGCGGCCGTGGCGTACGAGCAGCGGGACGCCCCCGGGGGCCTGCAGCACGCCGCGCGGGCTGCCGAGACCTTCCACGCGCTCGGGCGGGTGCAGGGCCTGGTGGCCGCGCACGTGAACGCGTCGGACCTGCACCTGCTCGCGGGCGACCGGGACGCGGCGCGCTCGGCGCTGGAGGTGGCGCTCGGGCACGCGCTGGCGTCGCAGCAGTTCCGGCTGATCCAGCACACGCTGCTCGGTCTGGTCGACGTGACGCGCGGGCAGGGCGACGCGGCAGCCGGCCTGCGGTACGCCACGCAGGGCCTGGAGGCCGCGGAACGCGAGGAGCACCCGTCCGGCATCGCGGCCTTCACGGCGGCCCTCGCGGAATTCCGATCGGGCCGCGGCGCGCAGGACGCGGAGCGGCACCCCAGCACTGAAACGCCAACATAACGCCCCGCACCCTACGGTGCAGGCAGGAGGAACACCATGAACAACGGTTCACGCAGCGCCCGCATCCCGGCTCCCCTCGTCCTCATTTCCCGCCGCGACGGTCCTGTGCGCAAGCCGACCCGGGCGGCGCTCGCCCTCGTGACGGCGCTCGGCTTGGCGGGTGCGGGACACGTGGGCGCGGAGACGTACTTCGTGACGTGCCCGCAGACCGGGCCGTGTACCGCGTACGGTTCGATGAAGCGTCTGGTGTGCTACTGCGACACGCAGTCGCTGGTGGCGACGCCCGGCGTGCTGTCCGTGAACGAGCTGCGGCGCCGCTACCCGGTGCACTCGGGCACGCTGTCGCGCGCTCAGGGCGGGACGGGTACGCTGCTGATCTTCAGTGACGACGCGGCCCTCAATCGTGCGCTGGACCTGGGGTTCAGCGTGGACGCCGTGCAGGTGCGGCAGGGCGCCCTGAGCCTGAACCTGACCTTCGGTCGCTGATCCGGTCCTGATCCGATTCCAGGGATGCCGGGAACAGCGAAGGCATTCCTTCTCGTGCAGAACGGACAGCGTGGCGTATTCAGCGTCCGGTCACGACGACACGCCCTGCGGGACGCCTGCCCGCTTCCATCGCCTCAAAGCTGCGCTGTCGGACTCGCGGCCGGGCGGCGGCCTCGCGTGCCGCTCGGCTGAACGCCAGGAGTTCAGCTCAACACCGGATCAAGGCAGGGGGGCGGGCCGTGCAGGACGACCGAGGTGGTAGCCCTGCAGGTGCTCGCAGCCGATGCCCTGCAGGAACTTCAGCTGGGCGGGCGTCTCCACCCCTTCTGCCGTGACGGTGAGATTCAGGCTGTGCGCGAGCGCCACCACCGACCGCACGATATTCGCGCCGGGACCGTCCGCACCGGCCTCCAGGCCGAGGTTGCTCAGGAAGGACCGGTCGATCTTCAGGCCCGTGAACGGGAAGCGCTGCAGGTACGACAGGCTGCTGTATCCGGTGCCGAAATCGTCGAGGTCCAGTTGCACGCCGAGCTGCCGCAGGTCCCGCATGACGCACTCGGCGTCCGGCACGTCCATCAGCAGGCTCTCGGTGACTTCCAGCACCACCCGGTGGGGCGGCGTGCCGTTCGCGCGGAGGATGTCGGCCACGTCCCGTACCAGGTCACGGTTCCGGAATTGCCGCGCGCTGAGGTTCACGCTGACCGTCAGATGCGGCTGCGTGGCGTGCCAGGCGTTCAGCTGCCGGGTCGCCTCGCGCAGCACCCAGTCGCCGATGGGGACGATCAGGCCGCTGCTCTCGGCGAGGGGGATGAAGACGGAAGGCGGGATGCTGCCGTGTCGCGGGTGCTGCCAGCGCAGCAGGGCTTCCGCGCCGACGCGTTCCAGGGTCGGGCCGAAGATCGGCTGGTAGTGGACCTGCAGTTCGCCGCGTTCCAGCGCGCGGTACAGGTCCGCTTCGAGGCCCGGGTCGCCGCTGGCGGTGGCGCTGCCCGCGTCGTACAGCACGACCGGCACGCCGCTGCGTTTGCCGTGGTACATGGCGACGTCTGCCTGCCGCAGCAGGTCGGTGGCGCTCAGGGCGTCTTCCGGGTACAGGGAGAGCCCCAGGCTGCCACGGATGAACACTTCACGTCCGTGAAGCTGGAACGGCGCCTGAAACACCCGTTCGATCTGGCGCTGGATGCCGGCCGTGAAGTCCGTGCGCAGGCTGCGGCACGGCAGGATCAGCGTGAATTCGTCGCCGCCCATGCGTGCCACGACGTCCTCCTCACGGAAGGCCTCCTGAAGGCGGACCGCCACCTGCTGCAGCAGGTCGTCTCCGGCATCATGCCCGAGGGTGTCGTTGATGCCCTTGAACCGGTCGAGGTCCAGCAGACCCACCGCGAAGCGCTGCCCTTCGCGCTGCGCGCGTTGAATGGTCTGTGTGAGCAGCGTCTGGAACTGCGCGCGGTTCGGGAGGCCGGTCAGCGGGTCGAACAGCGCCAGGTGCTGGAGTTCCCGCTGCGTGCGGTGCCGCACGAGGATCAGGCTGCACAGGCGCGCGGCGTCCTCGATCAGGTGGAGCTCTTCGGGGTTCGGGAGGCGGCCCTCCGGCACGAACACGTTGATGGCACCTGCCGTCTGCCCCTGCCGCCCCAGGATGGGGAGCGTCCAGATCCCCCGAATGCCCTCCTGCTGGAGGGCCTGCCGGTATCGGTGAGGGCCCGGGTACGCCTGCAGGTCCGTCAGGAACAGCGCCTCGCCGTGCGTGACGACGTACCCGAACGTTCCGTCCTGCGGGCCGACCCGCAGCGGGCCGACCATGCGGAGCTTCTGCAGCAGCGCGACCGTGCCGGCCCGCGAGTCGCTCGCCTGCACGAGCAGCGTCCCGTCGTCCTCACGCGTGGCGATGGAGACGGTCACGTGTGGGAGACGCGTGACGACGAGGTGGCACACGCCGCTCAGCACGTCCTCCAGCGCGCGGTCCTGCACGGACATCTCCAGCACGGCGCGCGTCTCGCGTTCCGTGATCTCGGTCCAGACCTCCTGGTTCGCGTCGCGCTGCGTGACCATCCAGGTGGTGTGGTCCGGCGTGCGTTCCACCTCGCTGAACGACACGTCGAGCCACGTGAGGCTGCCGTCCTTGCGGGTGTTCAGGAGTCTCGACTCGGCCTGCTCGCCGCGCGCGAGGCGGGCGTACACCTCCTGCAGGTGCGTCTCGCCGTGCGCGCCGAGCAGCAGGACGTTCGGGTCGAGGCCCAGCACTTCGTCTGTCCGGTACCCGCTCAGGCGGGTGAAGGCCTGGTTGACGTACGTGATCCGGATCTCGTGCGTGCGGGAATCGCGCCGACAGAGCATCACGCCGTCCCCGGCACGGTCCACGGCACGCTCCATCAGCCGCAGGCGCTGCTCGTTGGTGCGCGCCTCGGTCACGTCGCGCATCAGCACCATCCAGCGGTGCTGCGGTCCCGACTGCGGCATCAGGCGCACTTCCAGCGTCAGCGGGCGACCGTCCGGCCGGGACGGTCCCGGCAGATCCATCGTCACCGTCTCACGGTTCCGTATGGCGTTCAGGAAGGGTGCGGCGCGCTCCGGATCGTGCATCAGGCGCGCATGATGGGCGGGCACCCTCCCGACCACGTCCGTTCGCGACTGACCGGCGAGCCGCTCGAACGCGTCGTTCACGTACACGACCCGCAGGTCCTCCGGGGCCGTGCCAGCCGCGTCGAGGATCATGACGGCGTCTGCCGAGTCGCGTGTCACACCCTCGAGGAGTTGCAGGGTCGCGGTGTCCGCTCTCAGGCGCGTCACGTCGCGCACCGCACACTGGTACCCGAGGACCCGTCCGTCTGCCGCCGTGACCGGCACGACGAGGCGCTGCACGGTCAGTTGACGCCCGTCGCGCCGCACGTGCACCTCCTCGTTCAGTCCGTCCGCAACCTCCGACGGCAGCAGGGGCCGCAGGCTGGACGTTGAGGTGAACAGTTCCGTGAGGGGGCGCGCCACGTCGGCGGCCGTGAAGCCGTACAGGGCCGCGGCCGCTCCGTTGTAGTACTGGAGGTGCCCGTCCACGTCCGTGCCGATCACGGCGTCCGACACCTGTTCCAGCAGCGTCTCGTCGCACGCCTGCCGCCGTCGCAGGGCACGGAGTTCCAGTTCGCTCACCACGCCCGCCGCGAGGTCCGACAGCATGCGCGTGTCCGCGTCGCTGAAGGTGCGCGGCACGGTGTCCATGACGCACAGCGTCCCGATCACCGATCCGGTCGGCGTGACGAGCGGCGCGCCCGCATAGAAGCGCAGCTTCAGGCCGTCCGTCACGAGCGGCAGCGGGCGGAAGCGCACGTCCAGTGTCAGGTCCTCCACCACCAGCGGTTCGCCGGACGCGATCACGTACGCGCAGAATGTCAGGCGGCGGTCCATTTCACGTTCGTCCGCGCCGTAGCACGCCTTGAAGTACTGCCGGTCGCGGTCCATCAGGCCGACGTACGCGAGCGGCACGCCGAAATGCAGCGCGGCCACCCGGCACGCCCGGTCGAAGGCTTCCTCCGGCAGCGTGTCGAGGATGCCGTACCGGTACAGTTCCGCGAGACGTTCGTCCTCTGCCGCACTCGGCAGCTGCGGAACGACAGGCAGGGCAGTGGTTTCAGCGCTCATCTGGGACGTGCCTCCTGCACGGCGGCAGGCCCCCGGCGTCCCGTCGCCCGTTCATGCTACGGAGGGGCGCGTCACAGGAGTCTCACCGGAGGCTTTATCAAGGCCGGCCGTGTCCTCCCCTTCCTCAGGAGGCGAGACCGGCCACACGCGGCCTGAAGGAGACACGGGAGATGCGGGAAGCAGCACCGGGGACCCTGTTCACCGGACCGGTACCGTGGCGTCTGCAGGGAGAGCGCCGCGTTCCGGCGTCACGGGCGTTCAGGTGTGCTCCTGTTCGATGCGGACGATCTCGTACCAGTACTTGGGGCCCTGCGCTTTCCAGATGCCGGCTGGGCGGGTGCGGAATTCGAGGATCTGCCGGGCGTGTCGCTGGCAGGCGCGCCGTGCTTCCATCTGAGAGCGGAACAGTCCGACGACCGCCATGACGTCGTCGGAATCCATGTAGTGGGCGCTGGCCTGGTACTTCACCATGCCGTCAGGGTAGGCGGCGAAGCTGATGGACGGGCCACCGGTGCCTGAACTTCGTGAGCTGCCTGTGAAGCCGCCCCGGTGGAAGCCGTGCCCAGGGTCAGGCGGGGAGGGTGGCGGGCGCTTCGGCGGGCCGGTCGGCGCGCAGCAGGATCGCCCACACGCCAGACGCGAGGAGGGTGAGGACGCCCGCCACACCGAAGACCAGCTGTACGGAGACCCGGTCGGCGACGGGGGCGAGGACAAGCATCGCGAGCGGCATGCCGGCCGTGCTGACCATCCCGAGCAGGCTGCCGACCCGGCCGTAGTATTCGGGCGCGACGCGCCGCTGGAAGATCACGGTGATGGACAGGTTGAGGACGGCGTTCGCGACGCCCATCGTGAACGCGAGGACGTACATCTGCAGCGGGGCGCGCGTGAAGCTGAGCAGCAGGACGACGGCGCCCATCGTCACGTAGGCGGGCACGCTGAGGGTGCGCGCGTCCACGCGGTGCCCGAGGGCGGACATGCCGAAGCTGCCGGTGGCGAGCCCGGCGAGCAGCAGGCCGAAGAACAGCCCGAAGCCCTGCGCGCCCGCACCGAGGGCCGTCATGCGTGCGGGCAGCAGCATCTCCAGCGGCGCGAAGGCCGCGTTCAGGATGAAGGCCATGAGCGGCAGGCCCAGCGTGACGGGACTGCTGAGCGCGTACCGGAATCCGGAGGTGAACGACGCCCAGAAGGTCTCACCGGACGGCACGCTGCCACGGGCGGGCAGCCGGATCAGCAGGGTGAGGACCGCGAAGAGCATGAAGGTGGTCCCGTCGATCAGCAGGGCAGGCGCACTGCCGAGCAGGCCGACGAGGACGCCGCCGCCGACCGTCCCGGCAAGCTGCATGACCTGCGTGCTGCCCTGCATGAGGCCGGTGGCGCGCTGCAGGTGCTCGCGCCGCACGAGGCGCGGCAGGACGCCCATGCTGGCGGGCGTGTAGAACGCCCCGATCATCCCCGTCAGGAAGGAAGCGGCGTAGATCAGTTCGAGCGGGACGTGCCCGCGCAGGGCGAGCACGCCGACCGTGAGCTGCAGCGCGCCGCGCAGGACGTTCCCGGCCATGAGCGGGAGGCGCAGCGGCAGGCGGTCCACCAGCGTCCCGAACAGCGGCGAGAGCAGACTCGGGAGCAGGGCGAGCGCGAGGTTCACGCCCATCTTGCCGGCGCTGCCGGTCTGGTGCAGCACCAGGAAGCTGGTGGCGATCCCGGCGAGGGCCGTGCCGAGCGCGCTCTGCGCCGAGCCGAGCCACCAGAGCAGGAAAGAACGGTTCCAGAGGCGGGCGTCCTGGGAGGTCATGGCTCCACTGTGCGGCGTGGTCTACTCCACGCGCGAGGGGAAAACGGGAGAAGAGGGTCCGGGGGGCATGGGACGGGGGAGCTGACTCGCGCGCGTTCAACATGCGTCTTTACCCGGCCTTCACCGATGCCGCTGCCTGCCCTGCCGGGCCAGCATGCTGCGGCACACTGGAGACACGGAGGTTTCCCTGATGAAGAGGTTTCCGGTGGTTCATGCCCTGCTGTCCGCCGCCCTGTTCACCGGTCTTGCTGCTGCCCAGGGCACGGCCCTGCCGCCTGAGCCTGTCACCGTCCAGACGGATCACGGCCCGGTGGTGGGCCGTCAGTCGCAGGTGCGCAGCTTCCTGGGCATTCCATACGCGGCCCCGCCGGTCGGCGCGCTGCGCTGGAAGTCGCCTCAGCCGGCCGCACCGTGGACGACGCCGCGTGACGCCGCGCAGGTCGGCAGTCAGTGCCCGCAGACCGTGATCGCGCTGTTCGCCCTGCCCGGGGAGACGCCCGGCACCGTCCGGGGTAAGGAGGACTGCCTGACCCTGAACGTGTACACCCCGGCAGGCGTGACGCCGCAGAGCCGGTTGCCGGTGATGACCTGGATTCACGGCGGGTCGTTCATCACTGGGTCGGGCGGCATCTACAACGGTGCGGAGCTGGCCCGGAAGTACGGTGTCGTGGTGGTCACGGTGAACTACCGGCTGGGGGCGCTCGGGTGGCTGTCACTGCCCGCCCTGAGCGCCGAAGGGGGCGGGTCGTCCGGCAATTACGGCCTGCAGGACCAGCAGGCGGCCCTGCGCTGGGTGCAGTCGAACATCGCGGCCTTCGGAGGGGACCCGGCGAAGGTCACGCTGGCGGGGGAATCGGCGGGCGGCATGAGTGTCTGCGCGCACCTCGCGTCGCCGCAGTCGGCGGGGCTGTTCCGGGGCGCGATCATTCAGAGTGGACTGTGCACCAGTCCAGGCAACGCGGTCACGCTCGCGCAGGCGGAGGCCCGCAACACCCGGGCTGTGGGCGCGCTCGGCTGCAAGGCCACGGACCTCGCGTGCCTGCGCACCCTCGACCTGCAGAAGCTGCTGGCGCTCAAGGTGCCGGGCCTGCGGCCCACCAGCGCGCAGGTCTGGTCTCCCGTGTACCTGAGTGCCGATCTGCCGCTGCAGCTGCGTGACGCGTTCGGCAGCGGGCAGTTCAACCGGGTGCCGGTCCTGAACGGCACCACGCACGACGAGGGACGGCTCTTCATTCAGGTGGCGTCCCCTGACGGGAAGCCAGTGACGCCGCTGCTGTACTGGGGCGGAACCGGTCTGACGGTCGGGCTGCTGAACACCAGCCGGACCCTGGCCCGCTACCCGTACCGCCGCTACGGGACGCCGGCCCTGGCGTTCGCGACCCTGTTCACGGACGCCGTGTTCAGCTGCACGGCGCTGCGCGTGAATCAGGCGGTCTCACAGTACGTTCCCGTGTACGCCTTCGAGTTCAACGACCCGCAGGCCGTCACCGTCCTCAAGACCCCGGTCGACCTGCCGGGGCTCGGTTCGCCTCACTCCAGCTCGCTCGTGTATGCCTTCCAGACCTCCATCGCCGGGCTGGCTGACACGGCCCGGTTCACGCCCGCCCAGCGGACCCTGTCGGACGCCTTCAGCGGCGCGTGGATGGCCTTCGTGAAGACCGGCAACCCGAACGGTGCAGGGAGTGGCTGGCAGGCCTTCGACGCGGCGCGCGGCAACGTGCAGGTCTTCACGCCCACTGGCGTGCAGGAAAGCACCGGGTTCGCGGCCGACCATCAGTGCGAGTACTGGCTGCCACTGGACCTGAAGTGACGCGAGGCGTTGCGCCGCTCTCCGGCACGGTCTGCCGGACACCGGCTGTCCAGTAGGCTGCGGCACACTTTTCTGCAGGTGGAGTCGCACTCTTCGTGCAGGCTTCCGGTACGCTGGGCGTCTATGCCTGCGCGTCAGTCGTTGGAGCGTCAGCTCCTGGTGGGGTTCCTGCTGCCGGTCCTCGCGATCGTCGCGGTGGCCGCCTTCAGCCTCCCGGCCTTTCAGGCTGCCCGGCAGAGTGCCCTGGAGGTGCGGCACACGCAGGACGTCATCAACGGGGTGCGGACCCTGCAGACCCTGGAACGGCAGTGGCTCATCACCCGCAGCGCCGCCGACCGGGAAGCCTTCACCCGCACCTGGCAGCGCACCTCAGCCCTGGTGCAGGACAACCCTCCGCAGCAGCGGCGCCTGCAGGTGTGGCGCGACCGGCTGTTCCGTCTGCCGCCGCAGGGCACCCTGGCACAGCAGCTGCAGGAGAATCTCGCGCTCGCGCAGTCGCTGGTGGACGTGGAGGACGGGCTGCTCGCGGGGCGGCAGGGCACGGCGCAGCAGCGGGTCACGGCGGCCCGCTGGGCGGTGCTGATCGGCCTGCCGCTCATCGCCGTGCTGGGCGCGGTGCTGGCCGTCCTGATGCTGCGGCGGGTGCGGCGACTGACCGTGCCGCTGCTGGAGGCCACCACGCGCGTGCAGGCGGGCGACCTCAGCGTCCGCATTCCCGTGCAGGGGGATGACGAGCTGAGCGTGATCGCCGCGCACTTCAACGACATGACGGCTTCGCTGGAACGCAACCTGCAGGAGCAGCGGTCCCTGCAGCGGACGCTGGAATCGCGTGTGGAGGCGATGGTGCAGGCCAGCACGGCCGAACTGCTGCACCTCGGGCAGCTGGGCGTGTTCATGCAGGCCTGCGAGGGGCCGCGCGAGGCGGCGGACGTCATCACGCGGGTCGCGCCGGCCCTGTTTCCCACGGGGGGGAGCGTGTCGCTGCTCGCGGCGTCCCGGAACGTGCTGGACCGCTTCGCCGCGTGGGGGTGCGGCGAGGCGGGCGGGACGTGGCTGCCGGAGGAGTGCTGGGCGTCGCGGCTCGGGGCGGCGCACGCGGCCGCGCCGGACCTGCACGTGCCGCGTTGCGCGCACGACCACACGGACCGGGCGTCGCTGTGCCTGCCGCTCAGCGCGCAGGGTGAGACGCTGGGTGTGGTGACGCTGCACTTCCCGGACACGGCGGCGCTGCGGGACGGTCAGGCGCTCGCGCAACGGTTCGCGGACCGGGTGTCGCTGGCGCTCGCGAACCTGCGGCTCAAGGAGACGCTGCAGCATCAGAGCGTCCGGGACCCGCTGACAGGCCTGTACAACCGGCGGTATTTCGAGGAGACGGGCGCGCGTGAACTGGCGCGGGCGCGGCGGCAGGGCTGGCCGCTGAGCGTGGTGATGCTGGACGTGGATCACTTCAAGACCTTCAACGACGTGCATGGGCACGCGGTGGGCGACATGGTACTGCGGCGGCTGGGACACGTGATGGGGCAGCAGTTCCGGGAGGAGGACGTGGCGTGCCGGTACGGCGGGGAGGAGTTCGTGATGCTGCTCCCGAACTGCGGCGCGGAAGCCGCGCAGGCGCGGGCCGAGGCGCTGCGGTCGGCGGTGCAGGAGATGGCGGTCATGGCGCCCGACAGCACCGGTCTGACGGTGACGGTGTCGGTGGGGGTGACGCAGGCCGGACCGAACGAGGTGGAGCTCGGGAGCGTCGTGGACCGTGCGGATCAGGCGCTGTACCGCGCCAAGCACCTCGGCCGCAACCGCGTCGTGCCGCTGCCTGCGCATTCCTGAACGCCTGCGGCCGTGTCCTTGGGTGCCCCCCCCCGCAGGACGCCGGGTCCTCCCGGACGGCGTCTGCTGGCAGGTGGGGGACGCGTTCCTGTGCGCGGGCCGGGTCCCGAACCTGCAGGCCGCGCCTGACATATTCTGGCGGCCGTGTGAATATTCATGTGGATGGCCGCCAGCGTGTCGTGAACGGCGGAAAATGTGCAGAAATCGCCCGCCTGGAGGGGGCAGGGTGTGCTATCATCCTTCTCAGTTTTGAGGTCCTGGAGGTCCATCATGCGTAACACTGCCCTCTCCCTGACCGCGCTCGCCGCGTTCACCGCCCCCACCATCGTCATGGCCCAGCCTGCCCAGGCCCCGCTGACCGGATCGCAGGTCATCATCACGCTCGCGAAGGCCAAGGGGGTCGTGCTGACCCCCGCGCAGATCGTCGCGATCCAGCGCAACCCGGCCGCCTTCGCGAAGTCCCCGGCCTTCACCCTCATGAGCAAGAAGCTTGGGCTGACGCCCACCCTCATGGCGGCCCTCGTCACGAACGCCAACGCGGCGGTGTCGCCTGTGCTGGCGGTGCAGGCTTTCGTGCAGTCCACGACCGGCAAGACCCTCACGGACGCGGCCGCGCAGGGCTTCATCGCGGCGCACCCGGAGCTCGGCACGCTCACCCCGCAGTCGTTCGCGGCGGCCGCGTCCGACCCGACCATCGTGGCGGCCGTGAACACCGTCGCGGCGGCGGCCCAGTCGCCCGTCACGGCACGCGGCGGCGGCAGCTGAGCGCAGGAGCGTTCGTCCGTCTCTCTCTCCAGCCTTCCTGACCTCTTCCACCGACCGTGCGTCTCGCGGTCGGTGTCTTCTTGGTGCCTGACCCGTGACCATCCCCGACGCTGCCGTGACCGCCTCTCCCGTTCCGTCTCCCCCGTCCGCTGCACTGCGCTGGACCGTACGCCTGCTCGCGCTGCTGCTGGCCGTGCCGCTGGTGTGGGTGTGCGTCTTCACCGTCCGTGACCGTCAGGCGCAGTCCCTCGCGCAGCTCGCAGACGTGCAGGCGAAGAGCCTCGACCTCGAACTGGCCGAGGCCACCCTTACGCGCGCCGCGCGAATGCTGCCGGGTGACGCGAAACTGCAGCTCGCCCTCGCGAAGGTGGACCGCAGCCTGTGGATCTTCCGCAACACTCCCGCGTGGCAGGCGCAGGCCGACGCGGCCTTCCGGCGGGCCGGAACCCTCAACCCGCACTGGCCGCTCCCGGCGTACGAGCACGCGAGGATGTACGCCGTGAAACTCCGTTACGCCGAAGCCCTGCCGCTCCTGCAGGACGCGCTCGACCGCGACCCGAACAACGCCGGGTTCTGGCTGGAACGCGCCCGGTACCTCGTCGCGCTGGGACGCCTGCCGGACGCGGCCAGCGCGTACGCCACCTGCCAGCGGCTCCTCCCGAACCCGGAGTGCGCGCGCGGCGTTCCCGCGACCGGCAGGCAGCCGTGAAGGTCCTGCACCGCCTCCTCGACGGGCTGGCGCTCACAGCGGCCCTCCTGACCATCGTGTGGGCGCCGCTCTACGAGGGCAGCACCTTCGGGACCGGCATGATGGGCCTCACGGTCCTCGGCTGCGTCACGGCGCTCCTGACGCTGGCGAGCCTGCTCGTGCGCGGCTCGCTCCCGGTCCGGAATCCCGTATGGCTGATCGGGGCCCTGCTCCTGCTCGGCTGGGTCTGGGCGAGCACCACCTGGGCCCCGTACCCGCTCGAAGCGCAGCGCTGGGCGGGCGTGTGGACGGCCGTGATCGGCACGGCCGTCAGCCTGCACCTGCTGTGCAGCACCCCCGCCCGGCGCGGCGTGGTCACCGTCACGATGCTGCTCACCGGCGCGGCCGCCGTCGTGATCGCCCTGCTGCAGCAGCGCGGCATCACCGTGCCCGGCGCGCAGACCATCTCCGGCGTGCCGGACAAGTACCTGACGGGACCGTACTTCCACCCCAGCCACTACAGCGGGTACCTGATTCCCGTCGCGGCCCTCGCGAGCAGCGCCGTCCTCTTCGTCCGCCCGCGCGGCTGGCTCACGCCGCTGTGGGTGCTGCCCCTGGCCGCACTGCAGGTGGGCGTGCAGTACACCAACCTGCAGACGGACGGCAGCAGCATTCCCGCCGTGATGCTCGCGGGTGCCCTGCCGCTGCTCGTGTGGATCTGGCGGAAACGCTGGTGGGCGGGCCTGACCCTCACCCTGGCCCTGGCCGGGGGTGTCCTGTACGGCGCGTACCTGTTCGTGACGCCTGCCGGACAGCAGACCTTCAACGACTACAAGGCCCGCATCGGGATCCGCAGCCAGAACTTCGAGAATTTTCTGGCGGTCCGCCGCGACATTCACAGCTTCGGGCACGCCATGTGGGACGCCCATCCTGTGCAGGGCGCAGGTGTCGGGCAGTTCGTGACGGAATTCCAGCAGTACCGCAAACCCGCCCGGCCGGCCGGTCAGAACGTCCAGCAGCTCTTCGTGAATTACGCGCACAGCGACTACTTCCAGATGCTGTCGGAACTCGGCACGGTCGGCCTGGGCCTGTACCTGCTGGTGCTGTCCGGCAGCGTGCTGGTGCGGGGGCCGGGGCTGGGGAACCTCGCGTGGTTCTCGGCGCTGCCGGTGCTGCTGTTCACCGGCCTGTACGACAGTCACCTGACGGCCATTCCCGGCACGATGCTGACGGCCTTCGCCCTGTCTGCCCTGCCGGGCCGGACACGGCCGCGTTCGCTGGCGCAGGTCCCCGCCGCTGCGCAGCGCGCCGCCCAGGGGGACGCGCTCCCCCCACGCATCGACCTGACGCTCTGACCTGGGGACGTCCGTGGCTTGCCGGACACCGCACAGATGGTCCTCATCCAGACGTCTACCCCGGCGTGGGCTGTCTGCGGCTCGTGTGGCGCACAATCGGAGGCATTATGCCGACGTACCGTTCGAGAACGACGACCGAAGGCCGCAACATGGCGGGCGCGCGCGCCCTGTGGCGGGCGACGGGCATGCAGGAGGGGGACTTCCAGAAGCCGATCATCGCGGTGGTGAACTCGTTCACGCAGTTCGTGCCGGGCCACGTGCACCTCAAGGACCTCGGGCAGCTGGTGGCGCGAGAGATCGAAGCGGCAGGCGGCGTGGCGAAGGAGTTCAACACCATCGCCGTGGACGACGGGATCGCGATGGGGCACGACGGGATGCTGTACTCCCTGCCGAGCCGTGAACTGATCGCCGACAGCGTGGAGTACATGGTGAACGCGCACTGCGCGGACGCGATGGTGTGCATCAGCAACTGCGACAAGATCACGCCCGGCATGCTGATGGCGGCGCTGCGCCTGAACATCCCGGTGGTGTTCGTGTCGGGCGGCCCGATGGAGGCCGGGAAGGTGCTGCTGAAGGACACCCTGCACTCGCTGGACCTGGTGGACGCGATGGTGATGGCCGCCGACGACGCCGTGAGCGACGAGGACCTCGGCGCGGTGGAGCGCGGCGCCTGTCCGACCTGCGGGTCGTGCTCGGGCATGTTCACGGCGAACAGCATGAACTGCCTGACCGAGGCGCTCGGCCTGTCGCTGCCGGGGAACGGGTCGGTGCTCGCCACGCACGCGGACCGGCAGGCGCTGTTCAGGCAGGCCGGGCGGGTGATCGTGGACCTCGCGAAACGGTACTACGAGGGCGACGAGGAGGCCGTCCTGCCGCGCCGTATCGCGACCTTCCAGGCCTTCGAGAACGCCATGACGCTCGACATCGCCATGGGCGGCAGCACGAACACGGTGCTGCACCTGCTGGCCGCCGCTCACGAGGCGGGCGTGGCCTTCACGATGGAGGACATCGACCGCCTGTCGCGCCGCGTGCCGGTGCTGTGCAAGGTCGCGCCCGCCAGGAGCGACGTGCACATGGAGGACGTGCACCGCGCGGGCGGCATCATGGCGATCCTCGGGCAGCTGGACGCGGCGGGTCTGCTGAACCGGGACGTGCACAGTGTCCACGCCGGGAGCCTGCAGGAGGCGCTGGAGCGCTGGGACGTGTCCCGCACGCAGGACGAGGCGACGCACACCTTCTACCGGGCCGCGCCGGGCGGCGTGCCCACGCAGCTCGCGTTCTCGCAGGCGCGGCGGTACACGGCGCTGGACCTCGACCGCGAGAAGGGGGTGATCCGCAGCGCAGAGCACGCCTTCTCGCAGGACGGCGGGCTCGCCGTGCTGTACGGCAACCTCGCCGAGGACGGCTGCATCGTCAAGACGGCCGGGGTGGACGACAGCATCCTGAAGTTCACGGGTACGGCCCGCGTCTTCGAGTCTCAGGACGCCGCCGTGGACGCCATCCTGGACGGGAGCGTCACGGCGGGCGAGGTCGTCCTGATCCGCTACGAGGGGCCGCGCGGCGGTCCCGGCATGCAGGAGATGCTGTACCCCACCAGTTACCTGAAGTCCAGGGGGCTCGGGAAGGCCTGCGCGCTCGTCACGGACGGCCGGTTCAGCGGCGGCTCGTCGGGCCTGTCGATCGGGCACGTGTCGCCGGAGGCGGCGGAGGGCGGGACGATCGGCCTCGTGCAGACCGGGGACACCATCGAGATCGACATTCCCGCGCGCCGCATCCATCTCGCGGTGACTGACGCCGAGCTCGCCGCGCGCCGGGAGCGGCAGGACGCGCTCGGCTGGCGACCGGCCGAGGCGCGGCCCCGCAAGGTGACGGCCGCCCTGCGTGCCTACGCCAGCATGACGACCAGCGCGGCGAAGGGAGCGGTACGCCACATCTGAGGCAGGTGCAGGTCCGCCGCGCGCGTCACGTGGGCCTGCCGCTGCGGGCGGTATGACCCTGCCCACCGCTGCGGGCGGGGCGTTCCGGCGCGGGATGCGCGCCTTCGTGCCGCTCATTCCGGGCGTGGTGCCGTTCAGCATGGTGGCGGGCATCGCGGCCGTGCAGGCCGGGTTCACGCCGCTGCAGTCCATCGCCTTCTCGCTGATCGGGTACGCGGGGTCGGCGCAGCTGATCGCCGCGCAGATGTTCACGGGGCACTCGCCGACCCCGCTGATCGTCCTGGCGACCCTGATCGTGAACCTGCGGTTCGCGATGTATTCCGCGTCGCTCCTGCCGATCTTCGGTGGGGTGCCGCTCGTGCGGCGCTGGCCGCTCGCGTACGCCCTGACGGACCAGTCGTACGCGCTCACGGTCGGCCGTCCCGGCACGGAGGGCGACCCGGTCCGGTATTACGCCGGGGCGTCCGCGCTGATGTGGGTGACGTGGCAGGCCGGGACGGCGGCAGGGGCGCTGCTGGGCGCCCGCATTCCGGCAAGCTGGCCGCTGGAGTTCGCGGTGCCGCTGTCGTTCATCGCGCTGCTCATGCCGGTCCTGCGTGCCCGGCCGCAGGTGACGGCGGCCCTGGTGTCGGCTGCGGCCGCGGTGGCCGCGCACGGCCTGCCGTTCCGGCTGAACCTGATCCTGGGTGCCGTGTGCGGCATCGCCGTGGGCGCCGCCGTGCAGCGCCGGGCCGGGAGGCGGGTGTGACGGTCTGGCTGCTGATCGTGGGGGTGGGGGTCGTGAGTCTGGCGCTGCGGGCGTCGTCGCTGGTGCTGCTGCGTGACCGCCGCCTGCCGGAAGGTCTGACGGCGCTGCTGGGCCTGGTCCCGGCGGCCGTGCTGGCGGCACTGATCGTGCCGGACCTGCTCTTCACGCCCGGCACGCAGACGTTCGCACCCCTCGGTCCGAGGCTGCTCGCGGGCGTGGTCGCGGCAGCCGTGGCGTGGCGCACCCGGAACGTGCTGTGGACGCTGGTCGCGGGCCTCGGTCTGCTGGTGATCCTGAACGCCCTCGGCTGGCACTGACGGCCCGGGGGGGTGACCTGTCCGGACCCGTGCGCCCGTCCGTGGTGCGGTGCTGGACTTGCCCCGAAGAACATTCATCTGGCCTTGCTGTGAGTGTGGCTGTGACGCCCGTGTCAGGCCCGCACACCTAGCCTGAAGCATGGTCACCGGCGAGGGAGAACAACAACGGAACGCCCGGCAGCGACCCGCGGGACCGTTGTCGCGGCACGACGTCGCCGAGGCGGCCTTCGACGTCTCTGCGGCCCTGATCGTGGTCCTTGACCGCGCTGGACGCATCATGCGGTTCAACGCGGCCTGCGAACGGCTGACCGGGCACCGCGAGGCGGACGTGACCGGGCAGCTGCTGTGGCCGCTGGTGCTCGACGAGGCTGAGGCGGCCCGCGCGGAAACCGTGTACGCCGGCATGGCGCCGGGTTCCCCGATCGGCACGTACCAGAACTACTGGATGACGCCGCAGGGGGAGCGGCGGTACATCGACTGGCAGACCACGCACCTGCTCGGCGGGGACGGCGAGATCGAACTGCTGGTCGCGACGGGCGTCGACGTGACGGGAGAACGCCTCGCCCGGCTGGCACTGCAGGAGAGCGAGGAGCGCTTCCGGGCGCTGTTCGACCACTCCGGGGACGGCGTGGTACTGATCGATCCACACGACAGCAGCATGCCGTGGCGCATCGTGGAGTGCAATGTGGCTTTCGCGGACATGAACGGCTTTCGGCGCAGCGACCTCGTCGGGCAGTCCATCGACGTGCTGCACGAGGACGACCTGATGGCCCGCGAGGGACCCGCGCTGCTGGAATGGATCCGCACCCAGGGCCACACGGCCAAAGGGGAAGGCACGCACCGGCGCAGGGACGGCAGGGTCTTCCCGATAGAGAGCACCTCGCGGCTCCTCGTGCTGGGCGGCCGTGAACTCGTGCTCGGCATCGACCGGGACATCACGGAACGCAAGAGAACGGAAACGCAGTTGCTCGCCCTCAACGAGCGCCTCGCGCACGACGCGCGGCACGACGCGTTGACGGGCCTGCCGAACCGGGTGCTGCTCACGGACCGCCTCCGGCAGGAACTGGCACGGGCGCAGCGGCACAGGACACAGCTCGCGGTGATGTTCGTCGATCTGGACGACTTCAAACGCGTGAACGACACGCTCGGACATGCGGCGGGAGATGAGCTGCTGCGGCAGGTGGCGGCGCGCGTGCAGAGTACGTTGCGGCCCAGCGACACGGTGGCGCGCGTGGGCGGGGACGAGTTCGTGCTGGTGGTGCCGGACCTGGGGAGCGCGCACCATGCCGCGCGCGTCGCGCTCCGGGTGCAGGAGGCCGTGACCGCGCCGTTGCGCGTGGCAGGCCTGGACGTGACGGTCGGGTGCAGTGTCGGCATCAGTGTCGCACCGCAGGACGGCACGGGAGTCGAAGACCTGCTGCGGCAGGCAGACCTCGCCATGTACGAGGCGAAGGGGGCCGGCAAGAACGCGTTCCGGTTCTTCGCGGCGGCGATGGACTCGGCGGCGCAGGAGCGTCTGCAGCTCGAATTGCGGCTGCGGGCCGCCATCGAAGCTGAAACCCTGACGCTGCAGTACCAGCCGCAGGTCGACGTGTGCAGCGGGCAGGTGGTTGGCCTGGAAGCCCTGGCCCGCTGGGTGGACGCCGAGCGGGGCAGCGTGCCGCCGGACGAGTTCATTCCGCTGGCCGAGGACACAGGGCTGATCGTGCCGCTCGGCGCGTGGGTGCTGGATGAAGCGTGCCGTCAGGCGGCCTTGTGGCGACTCACGGTGCCGGTGGCCGTCAACGTCTCGCCGGTGCAGCTGAACCGTGAGGATTTCCCGGACGTGGTGGCGACCACGCTCGCACTGCACAGCCTGCCGCCGCAGTTGCTGAAACTCGAACTGACGGAACGGCTCACGATCCGCGATCCGGTACTGGCCGCCCGTCAGCTCGGCCGCCTGCGTGAACTGGGCGTGCGGCTGTCGCTGGACGACTTCGGGGCGGGCCAGTCGTCGTTCGCGTCGCTGATGCGGCTCCCGCTGCACGAACTGAAGCTTGACCGGTCGATGCTCGCGAACGTCACGGACGACCCCGCCTCCTGGCAGGTGATCGAGGCCCTGATGGCCCTGGCGCGCAGCCTGCAGCTGCCGATCGTGGTCGAGGGCGTGGAGACCCCGGCGCAGCTGAGTGCCCTGCGGTCCCTGGGGTGCCACATCGCGCAGGGGTACCTGACGGGCCGCCCACAGTCACCGGACGTGGTGGCCCGTCTCATGACGCTGGAGGGACTGGAGGTGAACAGCGATACAGGGCGTCCCTGACCGCACGTCTCACGGGCATGGCATACTCTCGGCACCGGCGGAGGCGCGGGCAGGCGTCCCGACAGGCGGATCTCCGTGAGGGGATCGAGGTTCAGAACGGGGATGGGGGACGGACACCACCGTACTGCCTCGGGAGAAGCGAAGATGCGCAGAGTGATCGTGACGGAATTCCTGACCCTGGACGGCGTGATGGAGGACTCCACCGCGTGGCAGCAGGGATATGACGGGCCGGACATCGGGCCGTTCAAGCGAGAGGAACTCTTCAGCTGTGGCGCGCTGCTGCTGGGGCGCGTGACGTACGACGGCTTCGCCCGTTACTGGCCCTCGGCGACCGGCACGGGGACGTTCGGGGAGCGGATGAACGCCCTCCCGAAGTACGTCGCGACCACCACCCTGACGGCCCTGGAATGGAATGCCACACCGCTGACGGGCGACGTAGCGGGGGCCGTCCAGGCCCTGAAACGGGAGGACGGCGGCGACCTGCTCACGTACGGAAGCGCCACCCTCGCTCAGACGCTCCTGCGGCACGGCCTGGTCGACGAACTGCGCCTGCTGGTGTACCCGCTGGCCCTCGGGAGCGGAAAACGGCTCTTCGCGGATGGGGACCGGGTGCCGCTGCGTCTCCTCTCCTCGCGGGAGATGGGCGGGGGCGTGATGCTGCTCACGTACGGGCCGGACGGTGCGCGCGGACCGGCGAATACCTGATCCGAATCGCACGGCGCCGAGGACCTCGCGGACCGAGGCGGACAACGTCGCGAGCGGCGCCGACACCACCTGGTCCCCGGGCGTGATGGTGTTGGCTTCAAGTCCGGCGCTGCCGACGAACCCGGCACCGAGTTCGGACCTGACCATGCCGACGGGCAGGACGGCCACGCCCAGCCCGTCCTGCAGAGCGGCCCTGGGGGTCAGGAAACTGCCGAGTTCCAGTTCGCGCTGTGGGGTGGTACCGCTCACCTGCAGGAGCCGGGCGACGCGGCGACGCACTGAGGATTCCGGTATCAGCCACAGCAGCGTCTCGTCCTGCAGCACGTTCAGGGTCACGTCGCTCTGCCCGACGAGACGGTGATCGTGCGGGACGATCAGCTGAATCAGTCTGGGAGTGTAGTCGGAGTGCAGGCTGACCTTCAGGGGACCTGCTGATACGGTGTTGATCCGATTCCAGGGATGCCGGGAACGGCACATTCCTTCCTGGGCAGATCAGCGCCCATGACTGGGACAGCTCCGCAGGAGAGGACGCCTGCCCGCTTCTTGGGCAGAACGGACGCCCTACAGGACGCCTGCCCGCTTCCATCTCCTCCGAACCGTACTTGTTGGCGCCCTTGTCGCTCGGCTGTACTCCAGGAGTTCAGCTCAAAACCGTACGAAAAATGGGCGGCCAGAGGCAGGGCCCGCGCAGCGAGCATCCAGGACCCACCGAGCCGCACGTGTTTCTTCAGCTGGTGACGCTTTTCCACGGCCAGGTCATTCACGCGCCTCATGGTGCGGGAAATTGCCTGGGCGGGCGGGAGGAGTTCGGGCCCGTCGGCATTCAGGACGATGCCGTGCGAGTCTCTTCCTCTGCCTTGCTGACGCTGCAGAGCTCCACCACCGCGCTGAAGGTGATGAGGTACGCCGGGTTGACGCGCATCCACTGAGCGTAGTGGATGCATGGGGGTAGTGGATGCATGGGGAGGGAACCGCTCTTCACGGGGCTGCATGAGTGCGGCGGTGGTGGGGGTCAGCGTTTCACGGCTGGTCCAGGGTGAGGTGGACGCGCCGCACCTGTTCCATTTCCTGTGACCAGGTCGCTGCAGCGGCGAATGGCGGCGGTCCGTCTGCCTGCCGGTAGGGTTCGCCGACCGGGCGGTACTGGTGGCTCCATTCGCTGATCGCCATCAGGACGGGCAGCAGGGCGACGCCTTTCTCGGTCAGGCTGTAGATGACTTTCTGCTGGTGTCCGGGGTCTGCGGCCTTCGTGATGATGCCTTCGGCCAGCAGGAGTTTGAGTCGGTCGGCCAGGATGTTGGTGGAGATGTGTTCGTCGGAGGCGAGCATCTCGCGGTAGTGGCGTTTGCCGCTGAACATGAGGTCGCGGATGATCAGGAGTGTCCAGCGGTCCCCGAAGATGTCGAGTCCGAGACTGACGGGGCAGCCGGATCTGGGGTGGTCCTGTGTGTGGGGTTCGTTCACCGTTGCCTTCACTGCTTGCATTGTTGCACCGGTCAGGATAAGGTTCAACTGGTTGTAAAACGCAACTGCTTTAAGAGGCGCAAGACCACGGCGTCCGCGCCTGCCCCGGAGGGTCCCCATGTCCAACCTGCAGACCAACGCCGAACTCCTCGACACCCTCCCCACCGACAGCCGTCTGACCGGGATCAACGCCATCGTCACCGGCTCCAGCAGCGGCATCGGCGAGGCCATCGCCCGGGTGCTCGCCGCATCCGGCGCCCACGTGGTCGTCAGCGGCCGCGACGCCCGCCGCTCCCGACAGGTGGTGGACGCCATCACCCGGACGGGCGGTCTGGCCGTGGCCGTGGCGGCCGACCTGACCGGCACCACCGGCGACCTCCGGGCCTTCGCACGTCAGGCCACCGCTGCCCTCGGCGGCCGGGTGGACCTCCTCGTCAACAACGCGGGCGTCTACCCCGTGACCGCCACCGAAGCACTCGGCGACCCTGACCTGGACGCGATCCTGAACGTCAACATCCGCGCGCCGCACGTGCTCGTGGCCGAGATCGCGCCGGGGATGGCCGAACGGGGCCAGGGGCACATCGTGAACATCGGCTCCTGGATGGGCCGCGTCGGAACGTCCAGCGGCGCGATGTACACCGCGTCGAAAGCCGCCATCGAGCAGCTGACCCGCAACTGGGCCGCCGAGTACGGCCCGCGCGGCGTGCGCGTCAACACCGTGGCCCCCGGGGCGACCCTCACGCCGGGCAACGCGGCCTTCGGTGCCGCCCTGGACGCCATGACGGCCGGGACGGTTTCCGGTCGTCCCGTCCGCCCGGTGGACATCGCCTACGCCGTGCGGTTCCTGGTCTCGCCGGAGGCCGCCTTCGTCCACGGCAGCATCCTCGACGTCGACGGCGGCATGAACAGCGCCAGGCTCCGGTTCTGAACCGCTCTCCCCGGACCCCGGCGTTCACGTCCCCGAGGCCCTCAGCGCAGCTGGAGACACGGTGAAGCTCACCGATCACCGCACGCTGGGCCGCTCCGGCCTGATCGTCAGCCCGCTGGCCCTCGGCACCATGACCTTCGGCGCGGCAGGATGGGGCGCCACCGACGAGGTCTCCAGACAGATCCTCGGCGCCTACCTGGACGCGGGCGGCAACGTCATCGACACCGCCGACGTGTACTCGGGCGGCCGCAGCGAGGAACTCGTCGGTCAGTTCATCGCCGAGCATGGTGTGCGCGACCGGGTGGTGCTGTCCACCAAGTTCGGCTTCAGCGCCCAGCGTGGCAATCCCCATGCGGGCGGCAACGGACGCAAACACATCCACGCGGCCCTGGAGGGCTCCCTGAAGCGCCTCCAGACGGAGTACGTCGACCTCTACTGGCTGCACGTCTACGACATGGTCACGCCCGTCGAGGAGGTCCTGCAGACCCTGGGAGACCTGGTCCGTTCCGGACGGATCCGCTACTTCGGCCTGTCCGACATGCCCGCATGGTACGCCACCAAGATGGCCGCACTGGCCCAGGCCGACCGGGTGCCCGGCCCCGTCGCCGTGCAGCTGGAGTACTCGCTGGTGGCCCGTCAGCTGGAAGCCGAGCACCGCCCCAGCGCCCGGGACGGCGGCCAGGGCCTGATGCCGTGGAGTCCGCTGGCAGGCGGCTTCCTGACCGGGAAATACAGCCGGGACGATCTCACCCGCCCGCAGGGCCGGCTGAGCGGCAGCAACCCCTTCCAGGGACCGTTCACCAAGTTCACCGAACGCAACTGGCAGATCCTGGACACCCTGCGCACGGTCGCGGTGGAGGTCGGGCACTCCCCCGCCCGGGTGGCCCTGGCCTGGACGCTGGCGCAGCCGGGCGTCTCCTCCACCCTCGTCGGCGCGCGGACCCTGCCGCAGCTGCAGGACAGCCTCGCGGCCCTGGACGTCCACCTGACCCCCTCACAGCTTGAGACGCTGGACCGGGTCAGCTCGCCGGGACCGGACTTCTTCTCGGCGGGATTACGGCAGGCGGTGTTCGGGGGCGTGTCCGTCGAGGGCTGGACCGACGCCTGAACACGGCCGAACGCGCCTGATCGTTCACGCCGGGGCGGTGCGTCAGACCGAATTGAGCTGAACGCGGAGCCGCCGCCCGGCCGCAGGCACCAACACGTCCGGCCTGGAGGAGATGGAAGCGGGCAGGCGTCCTGTAGGGCGTCCGTTCTGCCCAAGAAGCGGGCAAGCGTCCTCTCCTGCGCAGCTGTGCCAGTCAGGGGCCCTGATCTGCCCAGGGAGGGATGCCGGTGCACTTTCGGGCATCCCTGTCATCGGATCAAACCCATGATCCGGATCACACGGCGCCGAGCACTTCACGGACCGGACCGGACAGCATGGAGAGCGGCGCGGACACCACGTGGTACCCGAGTGTGATGTCGTTGGCTTCAAGTCCGACGCTGCTGACGAGTCCGGTCGCGAGTTCCGGGCGAACCATGCTGCCGGGCAGGATGGCGACGCCCACGCCGTCCATGAGTGCGGCCCTGAGGGCCAGAAAACTGCCGAGTTCCAGTTCGTGCCGTGGAGTGATGCCGCTCACCTGCAGGAGGCGGGCAGCGCGGCGGCGCACCGAGGATTCGGGCATGGGCCACAGCAGCGTTTCGCCCTGCAGGGTGCTCAGAGGCACGTAGCCCTGTCCGGCCAGCCGGTGATCGTGCGGGACGATCAGGCGCAGGTCCTCGCTGGAGAAGCGCCGTGCCTCCAGTCCGTCCGGCAGGGCGTGCGAGGCGTCCACGGCCAGGGTCGCGTCGAGTTCGCCTTCCGCGACCTGCTGGATCAGCCTGGGCGTGTGGTCGGAATGCAGGCTGACTTTGAGGGTGTCGTCCGAGTACCGCGCGGCGAGATGCACGGCCCTTGCGGCGAGCGTCCAGGAGACGCCGAGCCGCACGTGTTTCTTCAGGTGGTGGCGGTTCTGGTGAGCCAGGTCACTGACGCGGCGCATGCTGCGGGCGACTGCCTGAGCGTGCGGGAGGAGGTCGAGTCCGTCGGCGGTGATCACGACGCCGCGCGAATGCCGGGTGTAGAGTGGCGCGCCGACAGCGTCGGCCAGTGCGCGCAGCTGTCCGGACACGGCCGGCTGGCTGAGGTTCAGGAATTCTGCAGCCTTGCTGACACTGCCGAGTTCCGCCACGGCACTGAAGGTGATCAGGGATTCCGGATTGACGCGCACCTGCCGAGCATACCAGAGTCTGGTCAGGCAATATCGTCTGCGATTATATCTGATACCTGAACTTCAGATTTCGCCACAGTTCGGGTGCAGCGTTCAGAGCAGGCGGTTCAGCACGACGAAGGTGAAGGTCTGCACCTGACCGCCGGGCGTCAGGTGCTGTTCGTGCCGGGCCGCCGTCAGGTGGAAGGTGGGAGCGAAGATCCCCCCCAGCTGTTCGGGACCGTACTGCCGCGCTTCGAGTCCGCTGCAGCGTTTCGGGCCGTCTGGGGCGAACGTGCCGAGCACCAGTGTGCCGCCTGGCCGGACGGCACGGCTGGCCTGGTGCACGTAGCGGGCACGGTCGGCCTCGTCAGTCAGGAAATGGAACACGGCACGGTCATGCCAGAGCGCGTAGTGGCTCTGTGGCAGGTCGGCGTTCAGGAGGTCGGCACTCAGGTACCGTACCTGCGGCGCGCTTCCCAGGCGGGAGCGTGTCACGGCGAGCGCCTGCTCGGAGAGGTCCAGCAGGGTCAGGTCGCGTGCCCCGCGCCGGAGCAGGGCGTCGGCCAGTGCCGAGGCTCCTGCGCCCACGTCGATGATGGCGTCGTCCGGGTTCAGCTGCGCGCCAGCGATCAACTCCAGACTCAGGTGCGGCTCGGCCTGATACCAGCTGAGGGTGTCGGCGGACTTGGTCAGATAGACGGTGTTCCAGTGGTCGTGCAGGTCGGTGTTCAAGGTTCCTCCAGCGCCGGGGGCGGCAGGGCGGTCAGTGCGGCAGGCGGTCGCGGAGCACGCCGTACAGCCAGGTGCCGAGCAGAGCGAAGAACAACACGATCAGCATGGCCCACACGCCGCTGCCGAGCAGGGTGAAGACCGGGCCGGGACAGACGCCTGCCAGCCCCCAGCCGAGCCCGAAGATCAGGCCGCCGAGCACGTACCGGGGCAGGCCGGGATCCTTGGACTGGATTTGAATGGTCTGGCCCGTCAGCGAACGGGTCTGGAAGCGCCTGAGCAGCCAGGTGGTGGGCAGGCCGGTCAGGACGGCCGAGCCGATCAGGCCGTACATGTGGAAGGATTGGAAGCGGAACATCTCCTGAATGCGGTACCAGCTGGCCGCCTCGCTCTTCACGAGGACCACGCCGAAGAAGGTGCCGGCCAGCAGATAGGCGAGGAGAGAGAGAGCGGCGGGAAGGGAACGGGTCCGTCGTACGGAAGTGGTCGGGCTGTACGTCAAGGTGAGGGTCCTCTGGAAGTGGGTCGCCGGGCTACTTCAGCAGCAGCGGCAGGACGAAGTTGGCGCTCAGGATGCCGCCCGCGAAGAAACTGACGGTGGCCACCAGACTCGGGAACTGCCGCATGCTGAGCCCGGTGATGGCGTGCCCGCTGGTGCAGCCGCCCCCGTAGCGCGTACCGAAGCCCACCAGCAGACCGGAGAGCGACAGGATCAGCCACACGACCGGGCGGTGCAGGTCGAGCAGTTCTGGCGGGAGCAGTCCGGGCCGCAGGGAGACTCCGAGGTCATGCAGGGACTGAACGGCCCGGCTGCTGAGGTGGGTCGCGTGGGGGTTGGCGAACACCAGTCCGGCCAGCAGGCCGCCCAGCACCAGTCCAGCGGCGAACATCAGGTTCCAGCGTTCCTTGCGCCAGTCGTAGCGGAAGAAGGCGGGTTTGGCGGCGTCGGGCAGCAGGATGGCGCAGGCGTGCCGGAGGTTGGCGCTGATGCCGAAGGTCTTGTTGCCGAGCAGCAGCAGCGGCACCATCAGCCCGATCAGCGGGCCGCCGACATACCAGGGCCAGGGAGAGGTCAGAAGGTCGGTCATGGGCGGTTCACCAGTGTGGAGGTCTGCACCGCTGCAGCACGCTGAACACTTCCATGCAGGGCGTGCGGCAGGCTGGTGAGGAGGATGTAGCCGCCGAGCAGCACCAGGAAGCCCGCGAATGAGCGGCGCAGCAGCAGGGGTGAGCATCGGCTGGAGAGCTGAGCGCCCGCGAGGCTGCCCAGGATGCCGATCCCGGCGATCAGGCCGATGACCGGCCAGTGCAGTGGCGTGGCCTGTCCGGTCACGTGCATGGCGAAGCCCAGCGCGGAGTTCATGGCGATGATCACGAGGCTGGTACCGACTGCGCGGGCCATGCTCAGTCCAAGCAGCAGCACCAGAGCGGGCAGGATCAGGAAGCCGCCTCCCACGCCGACCACGCCGGTCAGCACGCCGACGCCCAGTCCGGCCAGCGTCACCTGCCACCACGCGCGGGGCCGGGAGCCAAGGTGTTCCGGCATGGGTCTGAACATCCGCACGGCGGCGATCAGCATGACCACGGCGAAGATCAGCAGCTGTACGGCGGCGGGCATCCGGTGGCTGAGCAGGGTCCCGAGTGAGGTGCCGAGCAGGCCGGGAATGCCGAACAGCAGGACGGCTCGGGCGTCGATACAGCGTTTCCTGAGGTGGGGTGCGGCACCGACCAGGGCGATCAGGCCCACGACGGCGAGGCTCTCGACGATGGCGAGCTTGCCGGACTCACCGACGAGGTACACCAGGACAGGCACAGTCAGGATGGAGCCGCCCGAGCCGAGCAGCCCGAGCGACAGTCCGATCAGCAGGGCGCCCAGGATCGTGAGGGTCACGCCAGACCGCCGGGTTCAGTGCCGGTCATCAGCGTCCGAGAACTCGACCGGGCGGTTCTCCCTCAGCCAGCCCAGGGTGCCGCCGAGCAGGTTGGCGACCTCGGGGTGTCCGGCCCGTGTGAGCAGGCCGGCGGCGCGGGCGCTGCGGCCACCGCTGGCGCAGACGACGATCAGCGGTGAGGCGCTGATTTCCGTGGTCAGCGTCAGGCTGGCGAGCGGCAGATTGACTGCTCCGGGCAGGTGTCCAGCGGCGTACTCCGCCGGTTCACGCACGTCGATGACGAGCGCGCCGCGCCCCTGCCACCGGCCCACTTCGTTCGCGAAGATGTCCTGCATCATCCCTTCCTGACGGGAAGACCGGCGTTCTTCCATGCGGTGATGCCGCCCGACAGGCTGCGGGCGTCGAAGCCCTCTGCGCGCAGCTGCCGCGCCGCAATGCCGGAGCGGTGTCCACTGGCGCACTGGCAGACGATCACGCGGTCCTTCGGAAGCTGCTTGAGCTGCCCGGCGAGCTGTTCGAGCGGGACGTGCCTGCTGCCGGGGATCAGGGTGGCCTGCCTCTCCCCTTTCGAACGCACGTCGAGCAGCAGAGCGCCGCCACTGGTCAGTTCATGTGCCTCGGTGGGCGAGACGTTGACGCCGTCAGCACCCCCTCCCAGCAGTCCCCTGAGCCATCTGAGCATCTCAGGCGTCCACGGTCTGGGCGCGGGCCCAGGCTTCATAGCCGCCTGCGAGTTCGGTGACGTTGCCGAAGCCCTCGGCGCGGAGCAGGCTCACGGCGGCCGCACTCCTCGCCCCGCCCTGGCAGTGCACCACGAGGGGTCGGTCACGGGGCAGGTCGGCCAGGTGCGTCATCAGGCGGCCCGCGTGAAGCTGGTGCGCGTTCGGCAGGTGCCCGGCCGCGTACTCGCTCTTCGCCCGCACGTCGAGGACGCAGGCGTGCGCGAGGTCCGGGATCTCCGTGAACGGCACGGCCTCCTGCGCTTCCAGAGCCAGTCCCTCGAAGGAGCCGGCGAAGCCCTGCACGCGGTCCACGCCGACCATCCACAGGCGTCGGCGGAGCGATTCAGCTTGCTCGGCGTCCCGTGCGAACAGGACGTAGTCGTTCTGCGGATCGAGCAGCCAGCCAGCCCAGGTTTCGAAGGTCTTCCCGGCGGGCAGGTGAATGGAGCCGGGCACTGCGCCCTGCCGGTAGTCGTCGCGGGGACGGGTGTCGAGGAGTCTCACGCCGCCTTCCAGGGCCTGCTGCACCTGAAGGGTGGAGAGTTGGTCCAGGGCCCTGACGGCGCCCAGCAGGGCCGGTCCCGCCTTGTTCTGGGTCTTCATCCGACCGAAGTACGCGGGCGCGTCCGGCTGACCCGAGAGAAGTTCGTCAACGAAGGCCGCCTCGTCGTTCGCCTGCACGAGTGGCGCCCACCAGCTCAGCGCCCGCTCGTACCCGACGGTGGTGCTCTCGACCGCGCCGAGCGCCTTGCCGCAGGCGCTGCCGGAGCCGTGTCCGGGCCAGACCTGCACGAAGTCCGGCAGGGTCAGGAACTGGTCCCTCAGTGAGGCGAACATCTGTCTCGCGCCCTCGAAGCGGGTGTCGATGCCGCCCGCCGCCTCGTCGAGCAGGTCGGGGCGGCCCAGGTCGCCCACGAACACGAAGTCACCGGTGAGCAGGATGCCGGGTTCGGTGCCGCGGGCGCCGTCGGTGATCAGGAAGGACAGGTGCTCGGGCGTGTGACCGGGGGTGTGCAGCACGTTGAGCGTGATGTTGCCGAGCGTGATGACCGAGCCGTGGTGCAGGCTCTCGTGCGGGAAGGCGTAGCTCCAGTCGGGGCCGCCCTCGTCGCTGAGCAGCAGGGCCGCGCCGGTCTGGGCGGCCAGTTCACGGCCGCCGGACAGGTAATCGGCGTGGATGTGCGTCTCGGTGACGTGCGTGATCTTGAGGCCCTCCTGCCGCGCCAGGGTCAGGTACTGCTCGGTGTCGCGGGTGGGGTCGATGACGATGGCGGTGCCGTTCTTCTGGCAGCCGACGATGTAGCTCGCCTGGGCCAGATCGGTGTCATAGATGCGTTTGAAGTACATGGGTCTCCTGAGGGTGCCGGTGGGGTGCCGGTGCCCGTTGACTCGACCCTAGCCCCCGGCGCAAGATGAAGTCAAATACCCCAGGGGGGTATAAGGAGACGTGATGAGTGACCTCAGCCAGACCGATATCCAGCCCGGGACGTCCACCCCCGAGGCAGCCGAGAAACAGAAGATCCTCAACCGTCTGCGCCGCCTCGAAGGACAGGTCCGGGGCCTGCACCGGATGGTGGACGAGAACCGCGACTGCCAGGAGATCCTGACGCTGCTGGCCGGCATCCGCAGTGCCCTGGATTCCACCGGCGACGCCGTGCTCATGCAGTACCTCGAACGCTGCCAGCAGCAGGGACAGCCGCTCTCCGCCGCCGACCTGATCCGCGTGACCCGGCTCCTGCGCTGACCCGAATACGCATTCGACTTGCCCCGTGCGGCAGAGTGCGGCATACTCGGTGGGCCGCAGGTGCGGCGTCCCACGAGAGACGCCCCTGATGATCACCCCATCCCGACAAGGCGACCGATCCAGGTCGCGGACTGCCCTGCCAGCACCCCCGTGCCGCTGCAGGTGGTGATCCCGGCACCCCCAAGAGGTGCACATGACCGTCTCCCCCACCCCCCGACCCGACACCTTCCGGCAGTACCGCCGCGAGTGGCTGCTCAATCCCAGGAAAGACGTGCTTTCCGGCATCGTGGTGGCCCTGGCCCTGATCCCGGAAGCGATTGCCTTCTCCCTCATCGCGGGCGTTTCCCCGCAGGTGGGCCTGTACGCGTCCTTCATCATCGCCCTGGTGACGGCCTTCGTCGGCGGGCGCCCCGGCATGATCAGTGCCGCGACCGGCGCGATGGCCCTGTTGATGATCACCCTCGTCAAGGATCACGGGCTGGAGTACCTGTTCGCGGCGACCGTCCTGACCGGCGTCATGCAGGTGCTGATCGGCTGGGCGAAGCTCGCCCGCGCCCTGAAGTTTGTGCCGCGCAGCGTCATGACGGGTTTCGTGAACGCGCTCGCCATCCTGATCTTCCTGGCGCAACTCCCGCAGTTCGTGGGGGCCAACTGGCAGATGTACCTGATGGTGGCGGCGGGGCTGGCGATCATCGTGCTGCTGCCGCGCATCTTCCGGGCCGTCCCGAGCGCCCTGGTCGCCATCGTCGCGCTCACAGGGGCGGCCGTCGTCACGCATGCGGACGTGAAGACGGTCGGGGACATGGGCGCGCTGCCCACCGCCCTGCCGGTCTTTCACATCCCGCAGGTGCCGCTGGACCTGCACACGCTCGCCGTCATCCTGCCGGTGTCGCTCACGCTGGCCGTGGTGGGCCTGATCGAGAGCCTCCTCACCGCGCAGCTGATCGACGACCGGACCGACACCGGCAGCGACAAGAACGCCGAGTCGCGCGGGCAGGGCGTCGCCAACATCGTGACGGGCGTGTTCGGCGGCATGGCCGGCTGCGCGATGATCGGGCAGAGCATGATCAACGTCAACAACGGCGGGCGCGGCCGCCTCTCCACCTTCGTGGCAGGCGCCTTCCTGCTGGTGCTGATCCTGCTGCTGCAGCCGCTGCTGGTCCGGATCCCCATGGCGGCCCTGGTCGCCGTGATGATCGTGGTCAGCGTCAGCACCTTCGACTGGCGCAGCCTCGCGCAGCTGCGCACGCACCCGAAGAGCGAGACGCTCGTGATGCTCTCGACGGTCGCCGTGACCGTCGCCACGAAGGACCTCGCCCTCGGCGTGCTCGTCGGCGTGGTGCTGAGCGCCCTTCTCTTCGCCCGCAAGGTCTCCGCGACGTCCGCCGTGACGCCCGAGGACCGCGCCGACGGCACCCGCGTGTACCGCGTGCGCGGCCCGCTGTTCTTCGTGAGCGTTCAGGCTTTCCTGCAGCAGTTCGGTCCGGCCGACCCGGGCCGGCCGGTGGAGATCGACCTGACGCACGCCCACCTCTGGGACGCTTCGGCCGTGGACGCCGTCGACCGGGTGATGCTGAAGTACAGGCGGCAGGGGGTGCCCGTCGCGCTGGTCGGGCTGAACGACGCGTCCGCAGCCCTGCTGGCGCGGCTGGCCGTGCACGACAAACCCGGCGCACCCGCAGCGGAGTCGGCCCACTGAACGCCCGAAGACCTGCTGTCCCGTGCCCGAACGCAGCGCACCGGCCAGGCGTGTCCGGCTGGCCCGGTCTGCCCCGACCAACCCGGTGCCGCGGCACAGGTCACGCCCCGCCCTTCCACCCCGAAGGGCGGGGCTGGGAGCGTTCTAAAGAATCGCTGATCGGCCCGTGAAGTCCGGTTGGTGCTGTGCTCGTACGACCGGGAAGGTCCCTCGGTACGCTGGTCCTATGACGGCCTGGCTCTCCACCTTCGACCCGGAACTTCAGGTGCGGATCGACGCACTTCAGGAGCGTGGGTGCCAGTTCGTGTGGCGCGTCCCGGAAGGCCTCACGTCCAGTGCCGAACCGCTGGACTCGGGCATGGCGTGGCTGGAGATCTGGCTGCACGGACGGCTGCTGGATTTCGCGGGTCCACTGCCGCAGCCCCTGGATCTTGAGGGGTTGACGACCATTCAGGAAGTGATCGAGAAACAGGCGACCCAGCAGCAGGTGCTGCGCCGGTACTGATCCGATTTCCAGGGAGGCGGGCACGCCTTTCCAGGCTTGTCCGCGACAACTGGGAGGATCAGCGACATCCCTCGTTGAGCAGCGTGGGAAGTGTGGCGTGGCCAGACGAGTCCGTTTACGACGATACGCCCTGCCGGACGCCTGTCCACGTCCATCTTCTCAACACCTCGTACTGTTTTGAGCTGCACTTTTGGAGGTCAGCCGAGCGAAGCGAGTATCAACAAGTACGGTTTTGATCCGATTTCAGGGATGCATGGAAAAGCACCGACATCCCTTCCACCTCCTCAAAACCGTATCAGTGACCCGGGGGTTTCGGGAGAGTGAAGCCGAAGGTCGCGCCGGTGCTGCCCGTGCTTTCGGCGAAGACGCGGCCACCGTGTTTCTGGACGATACGCCGGACGGTGGCGAGGCCTACGCCGGTCCCGCCGAAGTCCTTCTCATTGTGGAGACGCTGGAACACCCCGAACAGCCGACTGGCATAGGCGGACGGAAATCCCACGCCGTTGTCCTGCACCGAGACGGTCCATTCGGCAGCGTTCTCCTCCGTCCAGACGCGAACCTGCGCGACAGGCCGTTCGCCCGAGTACTTGACGGCATTGCTGATCAGGTTGGTCATCACCTGCTGCAACAGGTCAGGGCTGCCCCAGACGCGCGGCAGCGGCCCGAGCCTCCACTGCACGGCACGCTCGGCGAACTCCAGATTCACGTCCCGCTGGGCCTGCACGACGAGCTGTCCGAGATCCACCCAGCCGGGCCGCAGTTGTTCCTGACCGACCCTGGAGAGCATCAGCATGCCGTCGATCAGGGCCGTCATGCGCAGGGCACTCTGCTTGACGATGTCCATGTGCCGGGCCGCCTGGGGGTTAGGGGTCTGCAGCAGCGCCTTCTGCGCGAGTTCCGTGAAGCCGAAGATGTGCCGGACCGGGGTCCGCAGATCGTGGGAAGCGGAGTATGTGAAGGCTTCGAGTTCTTCGTTCGCGGAGGCGAGATCGGCGGTGCGGGCATCGAGGGCGTCGCGTTGCGCCCGGAGCTGCCGGGCTGTCTCGGCACGCTCCAGCGCGAGAGCCAGGCCGCGCGCCACCGCCCGCAGGATCGTCTGTTCCCGTGTCGTCCAGCCCCTCGCGGCCGGAATTCCGGCCGCGAGGATGCTGCGTGACTGACCACCGACCACCAGGGGCAGGAGGGCCGCCATGCCGTAGGCCGTCGCGCTCGACAGGTGATTGGCGGCGGCATCCCAGCCGTTCTCGAAGACGGCTGTCCCGGACTGGAGCGCCTCGGCGAAGATCGGCGCGTCGCTGGGGACCCCGCGGGTCATCTCGGCGACAGTACGTGGATCGACGTCGTCCGACCACGCGCGGACCTTCCAGAGATCGTCGTCCAGTTCGTAGTAGGCGATGCTGACGTCGTCGAGGGCGGTGTTCACGGTCCTCACGGCCTGCTGGGCGAGGCGGACCACGTCGGTTTCGCTGCCGACCGCCTCGGTGAACGCCGCGAAGGCGTCCAGGCCGGCCCGTTCGCCTTCCAGTGCCTGTGTCTGCACGGACCGGGCGAGCGCAAGACCCAGGCTGCCGACCACTGTTTCCAGCGTGACCCGGTCCGTGGACGTCCACTGTCGCTGGTCGAACAGCGCGGCGATGAACACCCCGACCGTCTGCCCGTCGCGGATCACCGGCAGTGACGCGGCCGCCCCGACGTGCCGGACCATCTCGGGCGGGGTGTCGCTGCCCTGGGCGTACACGTCCTGGTAGTACGCCTGACCGGTCGTCCAGGGCCGGTCGACGCTGGGCGTCTCGCCGACGCGCGGTCCGGCGTCGATGAACGCCTGCAGGTCAGGGTGACCGACGTCGCCCACCTGCACCCGGCTGCGCCAGCGGTCACCGTCGCGCTCGTAGTACAGCGCGTACCCGGGCGTGAGCAGCGACACGGCCACCTCCTGCGCCCGGCGCACCAGGGCGTACGGGTCGACCTGCACGCTCAGGTCGGTGGTCAGCTGCGCGAACGCCTCGAGCGCGCGGGTGCGGGCCTCCAGTTCGGCGTTGCGGGCCAGCAGCTGCTCGGCCTGCTGTCCGCGTTCCAGTGCCAGTTCCAGGCTGCGGACGGTGGTGGTGAGGACCGCGCGGTCCACCGTTGACCAGCGCCGAGTCTCGAACAGCGGCACGTTGAAGAGCCCGATCACCTTCCCGTCCAGCAGCACGGGGAGGACCACGGCGGCCTTCAGGTGAGGTCCGACGTCTGCGTCGGTGTCGGTGGCCTGGTCGTACCGGTCGATGAAGTGCGGCTGGCGCGTCTGTGCGGGAAGGTCGAGGGTGGGCGTCCCGCCGACCGGGAAGCCGTCGTTGATGGCGGCCTGCAGCGTCTCGCCGCGCGCTTCGCCCACCTGTGACCGGACGCGCCAGCGGCCGTCCTCCGCCTCGAAGTACGCGGCGTACCCGTCCGGCAGCAGGGACAGCACCACCTCCTGCGCGCGGCGGATCAATGCGTACCGGTCACCCAGGACGTTCAGGTCCGCCTTCAGACGCGCGAAGGCCTCCAGTGCCTGGGCGCGGCTGTCCGCCTCGCGCCGCTGCTCCAGCAGCTGGGCCGTCTGGTGCGCCCGGTCGATGGCGAGTCCCAGGCTGCGCGCGACCGCCAGGAAGTGCTCGCGGTCCTGGACCGTCAGGACCCGGCCCCGGCGGCTGCCGGTGGTGAGCATGCCGTACGGCTCGCCGTTCAGGAAGTACGGGTAGAGGGCCCCGGCCCCGATGTCTTCAGAGCCGGGCACTTCCTGCGCCTGCACGTCCCAGCGGTCGATGAAGACCGGGCCGTGCACCTCGGCCGCGCGGGCGAAGGCGGGCGTGTCCAGCGGCAGCCCTTCAGTCACAACGGCAGCGAGGTCCGGCGGAACGTGTGCCCCGACGGCGATGGCGTTCCAGAGGTTTCCGTCCCGGCTGTAGTACGTGGAGGTCAGGCCCGGCAGGAAGAGATCCAGGACCTTGACGGCCCGCACGGCGAGGAGGGAGAGGTCCGTCTCGGTGCCGACCGCCTCGTTGAGCGTCATGAAAGCAGCGAAGGCGTCCTGGGAGATCTGGAGCGGTCCGGTCATCGGGCGCTGGACCTGGAAGCCATCGGGTTCGACATTTGCCAAGAATACTCCCGGGAACCGCAGGGGAACGCGTGCGGCCGCCCAGCGTTCGTCGTGTTCCGGACCATGACCTGCCGCCGGGATCCGCCGGTTCCCGTCAGGCTTCGATCTCCACGTTGAGGACCTGCTCCAGGCGCCTCGCGGCGTTCTGCACGTGGTGACGCATGGCAAGCTGGGCGCCTTCCGGGTCGCGTCGCCGCACGGCGTTGATCACGGCTTCGTGCTCGCGCAGCAGGTCCGCGACGGTCTGCAGGCGGGATACGGTCAGGTAGATGTATTCGGAGAGCGCCTGACGCAGCACTTCCATCATCTGCAGGAGGATGGCGTTTCCGGCGATGCGCGCGAGCATCAGGTGCAGGCGGACGTCGTGGTCGGTGAAGGCCGCGTCTTCGGGGAGGCTCTTCATCTGCGCGTGGAGCCGTTCGAGGTCCTGCAGGTCCTGCTCGGTGGCGCGCTGTGCGGCGAGCTTGGCGACCTCGGATTCGATGGCGGTGCGGGCTTCGGCGACGTCCATGTACGTCTGCCGGGTGAAGAGCGCGCCCAGGTCGAGGGGCGGCGTGACGATCAGGCTCTGCGTCTCGAGGACGAAGGTGCCGTGGCCGTGCCGGACTTCGATGACGCCGGACGACGCGAGGACCTTGATCGCCTCGCGCAGCGCGGTGCGGCTCACGCCGTAACGTTCCATCAGTTCCGGCTCGGTGGGGAGGCGGTCGCCGCGCTTGAGGCCCTGCTGCTTGATGAAGGCGATGATGTCGTCGGCGACGATCTCGGATACCTGCCGGGTCTTTTCCTTCACCGTCCGGGGCGTCCCGGGCGGGGGGGTGCGTTCTGCGGGCACAGTTCTCCTCCGTGAACACGGGGCCGCCTCGCGCTGGTACGGCGTGGCGGGCCTGGGTCCTTGTCGTGCAGCATAGCGTTCAGAGCGGACCAGGCCGTCCCGGTTGTGGGGCCGGGACGGCCTGGGCAGGCCATGTCACCTGCTGCAGGCAGCTCAGCATGCTGGCAGTCATCCCCGCCTGCGCGGCGAGGCCGAGGGCGGCGGCATGCGCGTGGGCCGGGCCGAGTGCGTGGGCGTGGGCGAGCAGGGCGGCCGTGCCGGCGAGGGCGACCTCGGTGTTGACGTTGATCTTGGCGATGCCGAGCCGCACGGCGGCCTGCAGCGCATCTGTGGGAGTGCCGCTGCCGCCATGCAGGACCAGTGGCCGTGAGACGAGGTGAGCGATCTGCTGCAGCCGGTGCAGATCGAGCCTGGGGGCGCTGCGGTACAGGCCGTGCACCGTGCCGACCGAGACGGCGAGGGCGTCCAGGCCCGTCTCGGCTGCGAAATGCCTGGCCTGGCGAGGGTCGGTGAGGGCCTCTTGACCGCTGTCGAACTCGTGACTGGCGTCCCCGATGCCGAGCGCCCCGAGTTCCGCCTCCACACCGACCCCCAGGGCGTGCGCGTCCCGGACGACCTGCGCGGTGAAGGCGAGGTTTTCGGCGTAGGGCAGGTGCGAACCGTCGTACATGACGCTGTCGTACCCGGCCTGCGCGGCCTCCCGGCAGAGGTCAGGGCTGGCGGCATGATCGAGGTGGAGGAGCACGCGCCCTTCGCAGCCGGCGTCCTGCACCAGCGCCGTGACGAGGGCACGCATGGGCCGCAGGCCGATGTTCTCGAGGTACTTCTCGCCGTGCGCGACGATCACCGGCTGCCGGGTCTGCGCGGCCACCTGAACGGCGGCCGAGACGGATTCCAGGTTGTAGCAGTTGAAGGCCAGCACGGCGCGGCCCTCCTGGCGGGCCGCCGTGAGCACCGTCCGGAACAGCGGCACTGTGCTGCCGTGGTGGGTATGGGCCGTCACGGCGCGTCCGGTGTAGCCTGCCGCTGCGCCTGCAGGGCCGCGAACAGTTCGACCAGGCTCGAAGGTCCGCCGACGTTGCCCGGGAAGACGATGTATGGCAGGCCCGGGAAGGGCGTCTCCGGCCCGAGTGTCCAGACCGGCACGCCTGCGAGCGCCTGTCCGAGCACCTGTGCGACGTGCACGTTCAGGCCGTGCAGGGCGACATTGTGGGAGGTGATGCCGCCCTTGGCGATCAGGAAGCCGGGTTCGACCTTCAGCTGCCGCACGGCGTCCGTGAGGGCGGTGGACACCTGTCGGCCGATGTCGAGGCTGCGGTCGGCCGAGTGGCCGGTGTGCAGCTGACGGCTGGTGTACAGCACCACGTGCCGTCCCTGCCCGAGCTGCGCATTGAGTTCGGCCGCGACGCGCGTGACTTCGGCTGCCGTTTCACCGCCGAGGATCCGTCCCACGTCGAGTTCGGTGGCGTGCACGTCCGGCAGCGCCAGCAGCTGCGTGAGCTGCTCGGAGGAGCGGCTGACGAAGGATCCGACGACGCACAGGCCGCCTGCCCGCGAGCGCGCGGACGTGAGACGGGCGGGCGGCAGGGGGCCGCAGTCCTCCAGTCCGGCCAGCGCGCGGACCATCGAGGCGGCCGTGCGGAACAGCACGTTCACGCCCGCCGCCTCGGCGAGGCGGGCGCCGAGCGCGATGGCCTCCAGGTCGCCCTGGCAGACGGCGTCGGCCGCCGCGACGAAGGGGACCGGCAGACGCTGCAGCCAGGCGGCGACGGCCGTCGGTCCGCCCTCCCGCAGCAGGTGCAGGGGAAGGACCGGGACCTGCGCGGCGGGCACGCGCCCTCCGGTCTTTTCCTCCACCCAGTCCGGCAGGCTGGACGCCCGGTACGGGAAGGCCGGGTCGCGGGCGTACTCGGTCTGCCCGACGGGGACGGGCGTGCCGTTCTCGATGAGGTAGTGGACGCCGCCGTGCGTGACGCGCCCCCCCTCGATGAAGGCCGGGACGAGCAATGTGCCGGCCACTGGATGCACGTCCGAGAGTTCCTCGGCCATGACGTCCGTCTCGAGTGGGTAATGGCCGCGCAGGGTGGAGTCGCTGCGGCTCACCACGCGCAGTTGCAGGCCGAGTTCCTGCGCGGCCGTGACGAGTCGGCGCATCACGTCGCGCACGGTCGCGGCGGCGGTGGCGGCGTCCATGCTGCGCGAGTTGGTGAGGATGTACACGGCAGGCCAGTCCTGCTGCAGGGCCGCGCGAATCTCGCCCTGCTGCCACTGCAGCACGACCGGTATCCCGTAGAGCGTCTGCATGCCGGTCGGGTCGTCGTCCAGCACCACCAGTCGGCAGCGGCCGTTGCCGTTGCGCAGCTGGCCGAGCAGGGCGGGGTCCGTCGCCTGTGGCGCGAGCCAGGACGGGAGCGTGCCGCTCAGCGTTCCGGCGGCGTCCGGGCTGGCGTGACCGGCCGGATTCATCGTGCGGGCGCGGCGCCGGGCGACACGGGCGGCGCGTCCGGCGAGGCCGCCTCCAGACCTTTCAGGACGCCGGCCAGCCGTTCCATGCCGAGCCTGGGGCTGGTGAGCACCGGCACCGCGATCCGGTCGCCGAGCGCGTCCGCCACGCGGCCCATCGAAACCTGAGCGAGTACGATCACGTCCACCTGTGACGCCAGGTCGGCCAGCCCCTCCCCCACCAGCCGGTCGTGCTCGTCGGTGTGACCGGCCAGCAGCGCGTCGAAGGCTCCCTCGCACAGTTTGCGGACCACGGTCACGTCCCGGCCGAGGCGCGCGGCCGTCTTCTCGATCAGGCGCACGGTGGGGTCGAGGGTGGTGGCGACGGTGGCGGCCACCCCGATGCGGCTGGCGCGCGACACGGCCGCCTCGGCCATCGCCACGTCGATCTTCACGAGCGGGATGTCCAGGCTGTCCATGGCGGCGTCCGCGACCTCGCCGACCGACGAGCAGGCGTTCAGGATCGCCGTGGCGCCCATTTCCTGCCCGATCCGGTAGTACTGCTGCATGCGGCTGTTCACGGCGGGCGTGACGCCACCGGCGGCCATCACGTCCTTGAGGAGGCTGTCGTCGACGAGGTTCACGATCCGCACGCCGGGCAGGAGTTCGGCGGCCTGCGCGGCGAGCGGGGCGACCGTCACGGGGCCGGTGTGGACGATCACGACCGTCTGCTGCGGGTGCGTTTCGGTGGTCATCGGCCCTCTCCCTGCGTGGCCGGCTGGTGCACCGGGTCCACGTAATCCCGCCAGTGGTGCGCCTGCCGGAAGCCCAGCACCTCGCGGACCTTGCGTCCGGAGAGCAGCGTCTCGTACTCGCCCAGTTCGCCCTTCACCGGCACGGCCGGGTAGTAGCGGGCCAGCAGTTCCTTCGTGGGCAGGTCGGAGGAGGTGTCGTCCGAGACGGCGTTGAAGACCTGGTAGCCGAGGCCGTCCGTCTCGACGGCGAGCCGGGTGATCTCCGCGAGGTCGCGGGCGTCGATGTAGCTCCAGGTGATGCGTTTCCGGAAGCCGGGGTCACGGAAGAAGTCCGGGAACTGCGCGTACTCGTGCGGTTCGATCACGTTCCCGATCCGCAGGGCGTAGATGTCGGTGCCGTTCCGGAGCGAGAAGGCGCGCGCCGTGCGCTCGTTGACGACCTTGGAGAGGGCGTAGCTGTCCATCGGATCGACCGGGTATTCCTCGTCGAGCGGGAAGTACAGCGGGTCGCGGTGCTCGTACGCGAAGGTGGTGCCGTAGATGGTCTCGCTGGACGCGATGATCACCTTGGGAATGCCGAGTTTCACGGCCGCCTCGATCACGTTGTAGGTGCCCATCGCGTTGATCCGGAAGAGTTCGTTGTCGGGCCGCAGCAGGACGCGCGGGATGGCCGCGAAGTGGACGACCGCGTCGGGCCGGACGGGGCGCTGATCCGGGTCGAACTCGTGCGTGCCCATGTAGCTCGTCAGGGCGTTGAAGACCTGTCCGGAGTCGGTGATGTCGGTGATGTCGGTCCGGGCGCGCGGCTCGTCGAGTTTCTGACTGTCGAGGTTGAGCACCTGGTAGCCGTGGTCGAGCAGGTGGCGGACCACGTACTTGCCTGCCTTGCCGCTGCCGCCGGTCATGATGATTCGTTTCATGGGGTTCCGTCCTTGAGGAGAGTGTCGTTGCGGGTCCGTGGGTGCGGGCCGGGGGGTGGCCCGGCACCGCGTCCGGTTCAGAACCGGTACTGGTCGATGTTGGCCTTGGTGAAGACCAGCGGTTTGCTGAAGACGATCACGCCGTCCTTCACGTCAAACTTGCCCAGGCTGCCGGCCGTGAAGCTGCCGTTCTTCTGCAGGGCGTTGTTGGCGGCGAGGCGGGCGACGTGCATGACGAGCATGCCTTCCTTGACCTCGTCCCAGAGGGGGCTGGCCTTGATGATGTCTTTCTTGACGTAGGCGCGGATGGAGTCGGGGTTGCTGCAGCCGGTCACGAAGACCTTGCCGGTCAGGCCGAGCTTCTCGACTGCGGCGGCCGCGCCGACCTCGGCCCCGCCGTCCGGCGCGATGATCGCCTTGACGTTCTTGTTGGCCTGCAGGATGTTCACGCCTGCCGTGAGCGACTGGGTGGGATTGGAGTACCCGTACTGGGTGGTGACGATCTTCATCCTGGGGTAGGCGGTCTTCATGTAGGCGGTCAGGGCCTTGATCCACTCGTTCTGGATGGTGGCGTCGGGCGTGCTGGAGAGGATCGCGACTTCGGCGTCGGGCGCGATGTACTTGGCGACCGAGTCGACGAGGGCCTTGCCCATCTCGGGGTACGAGGTGTTCTGGATGAAGAAGTCGCGGGCGTCGGCGGACACGTCCGAGTCGTACGACACGACCTTGATGCCCATCTTCATGGCGCGGCGCAGGGCGGGGGCGAGCTGGGTGGGGTTGTTGGAGGTGGTGGTGATGACGTCGTACTTGCGGGCGATCAGGCTGTTGAAGATCTCCACCTGGCCCTGCGCGGAGGCCGTGACGGGCGCGGTGTACAGGAAGTCGATGTTCAGGTCCTTCGCGGCGGCGATGGCGCCCTTCTCGTTGGCCTTGAAGACCGACAGGCCGAGCAGTTTGGGGACCATGGCGACCTTGAGGCGTTTGGAGGTGTCGGGCGCGGCGGCCAGGGCGGCACCGACGCAGAGGGCGGAAGTGGCGATCAGGACGGCGGACTTCCAGGATGGCTTGGTCATGGTGAACTCCTGGGGGTGGGGGCGGGAAGCGGACAGCGGCGGGCGGTGAACGTGGCTATTTCATGGCGTTCTCCGGTGGGGAGGGAGAACCGGTGGACGCGGGGCGGAAGCGTGCCTGCAGCCGGGCAGTGAAGCTGCCGCCCGCCAGCAGGTTCTTGGCGGTGATGGCGACGAGCAGGATCGCGCCCGTCACCATGGTGGTGACCATGTCGGAGAACCCGGCGATCAGCAGACCCTGGCGCAGGAAGCCGAGCAGCAGGACGGCCAGTACCGCGCCGAGTACGCTGCCCTCGCCGCCGAAGATGTTGATGCCGCCGAGCACCACCATGGTCAGCGCGCTGAGCAGCAGGATGTCGCCCATGTCGCTGCGCACGGCGCTGTAGTACGCGGCCAGCACCACGCCCGCCAGGGCCGCCATGACGCCGCTCAGGACGTACACCCAGGCGAGGGTGGCGTTCACGTCGATGCCGGAGTAGCGGCTGGCGTCGCGGTTGTGGCCGACCATCACGACGCTGCGGCCGAAGCGGGTGCGGGTGACGAGCAGGCTGAACACGACGGCCAGCACGGCGAACAGGATCAGCTGGTACGGGACGCCGCCGAGCGCGCCGGTGCCGAGCGCGTTGAAGCGGTCGGGGAAGCCGGAGGGCGGTTCGGCGCCGGCCAGGGCGGTGGTGACGCTCGTGAAGACGAAGCTGGTGGCGAGCGTGACGATGAGCGGCTCGGTGCGGGTGCGGGTGATGAGCAGGCCGTTCACGCCGCCGAGCAGGGCGCCCGCCAGCAGGGCCAGCGGTACGGCCACGCCGAGACTCAGCCCGAAGTGCTTCCAGAGGACCGCCATCAGGACCGCGCTGAACCCGGCCACCGCGCCGACCGAGAGGTCGATGCCGCCCGTCAGGATGACCGGCACGAGGCCCAGCGCGACCAGCCCGAACGGCAGGAAGTTGGTGGTGACGTTCAGCAGGCCGCCCAGCCCGTCGAAGAAGCCCGGCACCAGCGCCGAGAACGCCAGCAGTTGCAGCAGCAGCAGGGCCGCCAGGGCGAGCTCCCAGCCGCCGATCCGTGCCCGGCGGCGGGCCGGGGCGGGCGCTTCGCGCAGGGAGCGGGTCACGCGGCCCGCCCGCGGCCCGTGCGGTTCAGGGCGCTGCTGGTGACGGCCAGCAGGATCATGACGCCCTCACCGGCCGAGTACCAGATGGCGGGAACGTGCAGGAACACCAGCGCCGTGAGGATCACGCTCAGGAAGGTGCTGCCGAGCACCGTGCCGGGCACGCTGCCGCGCCCGCCGGAGACGGCCGTCCCGCCGATGAGCACGGTCGCGATGGACTGCAGTTCGAAGTGGTCGCCGGTGCCGGTGGTGGCGGTCGCCGAACCGGTGTAGCAGACGTAGATCAGTCCGGCGAGGGCCGCGAGGGTCCCGGCGATCAAGTACGCGGAGGTGAGGGTGGCGCGGACCGGAACTCCGGCGTGGTGCGCGGCGACGGGATTGTTGCCGATGGCGAGGATGTTGCGTCCGAACGGCAGGTGCCCGAGCAGGAACCAGACGGCCAGCGTCACCAGCAGCAGCACCAGGATCGGGATGGGGACGGGGAACCAGGAGGCGAGGACGCCGTTGCCGAAGTGCGCGTAGCTGTCCGGGACCGAGTTGACCTGATCGCCGCCGGAGTACAGGAAGATCAGGCCGCCGTACAGGCTGTAGGTGCCGAGCGTCACGATGATGGGCGGAATGCTGACGCGCGACACGAGGGTGCCGTTGACGAGGCCGAGCACGGCCCCCAGCAGAAGCACCAGCAGCACCGCCCCCCACAGCGGCAGGCCCTGACGGGTGGCGAGCAGTCCCGACACCACCGCCGCGAGGCCCAGCACCGGCGCGACCGAGAGGTCGATGCCCCGCGTGATGATGACGAGCGTCTGCCCGAGCGCCACCAGGCCCAGCACCACCGAGTTGAGGAGCATGAAGCGCAGGTTGCTGCCCGCGAGGAAGTCGTGGTTGACGAGGCCGGCCAGCAGCGTCACGAGCAGCGTCGCGGCGATCAGGATCAGTTCGCGGGACGTGAGGATCCGGCGCCAGTCGGGGCCAGGGAGCGGGCGGGCGAGGGGCGGACCGGCGAGCGGAAGGGGGTGCGCCTTCACGCGCTGATCCGGCCGTCGGTCGCGGCGAGGGGGGGTTCGGGGGTCTGGCCGGGGTCCGGGTCGGCGTGACCGAGGAAGGCGCGGCCCACCCGGTCGGCGGTCACGTCGTCGCCGCTGAGTTCGGCCACCACGTCGCCCTCGTACAGGGCCAGCACCCGGTCCGAGAGCCGCAGCAGTTCTTCGAGGTCGGAGGAGATCACGATCACCGCGAGTCCCTCCCGGGCCAGTCCTTCGATGAGGTCATAGATTTCCTCCTTGGCGCCCACGTCCACGCCGCGCGTCGGTTCGTCGAGAATCGCGACGGTGGGCCGGGTGTTCATCCATTTGGCGAGTACCACCTTCTGCTGATTGCCGCCGGACAGGGTCCGGATCGGCTGGTCGGGACTGTGGGCGCGCACCCCGAAGCGCCGGATGAGGTCCTCGGCGACGCGGCGTTCCAGCGCGAGGTCGAGGAAGCCAAGGCGGTGCCGGACCGAGTCGAGCGCCCCGGCGGAGATGTTCTCGGCGAGTGACATCGGCAGGATCGCGCCGTGCCGGGCACGGTCTTCGGGGACGTACACCAGTCCCTGCCGCACGATCTCCTGCACGCGGAGCGGCGTGATGTCCTGCCCGCGCAGCGTGACCCGTCCGGTCTTGGGGCGCACCCCGAAGATCGCTTCGGCGACCTCGGTGCGGCCCGCACCGACCAGGCCGGCCAGGCCGAGCACTTCACCTGCCCGCAGCTGGAAGGTCACGTTCCGGAAGGCCGGTTCGCTTGTCAGGTCGTGCACTTCGAGGACGGGCGCGGCCTGCTCGGTGCGGTCGGTCGCCGGGATGGGGGTGCGGCGGCGGCTGACCGTCACGTCGCGCCCCACCATCTGGTCGACGAGGCGTTTGCGGTCGAATTGCGGGCGGGCCAGCGTCTCGACGAGCACACCGTCCCGCAGGACGCTGATCTCGTCGCTGATCTGCAGGACTTCGTCCATCCGGTGGCTGATGAAGCCGAGCGTGTAGCCCTCGCCGCGCAGACGGTCCATCACGCCGAACAGAAAGTCCACTTCACGCACGGTGAGTGGCGAGGTCGGCTCGTCGAAGAGGATGGTGCGGCATCCGCGCAGCAGCGCTTTGGCGCACTCGACCAGCTGCTGCTGCGCGATGCTGAGGTCGCGGGCGAGCAGTTGCGGGCTGAGGTTCAGGCCGAGGGTGTCGAGGACCGACTGCGCCTCGGCCCGGGTGCGTTTCCAGTCGACGCGGCGCGGAAAGCTGCCCGTGGTCGGCAGGTGACCGAGGCCCATGTTCTCGCAGACGGTGAGTTCCCCGAGCAGGGCCGGTTCCTGCGGCACGAGGTAGATGCCCTGGGCCTGCGCGGCGCGTGGTGTACGGAGCACGGTGGGGACACCCAGGACCTCGATGCGGCCGCCGTCCGGCTGATGGATGCCGGAGAGCACCTTGAAGAGGGTGGATTTTCCGGCGCCGTTCTCGCCCATCAGGGTGTGGATGCGGCCCGGCAGGAAGCCGACGTCGATGCCGTGCAGCACCGTGACGCTCGAGAAGCGTTTGATGAGGCTGTGGCCTGCGACGGTCGCGGTGGCAGGCGACGGGTGTGACGTCGCCGGACCGGGGGTCGGCGGGCGCGGTGGGGCTACAGACATGCGGGTCTCCCTGGAGGTGAGCTGCGGGTTGTGGGCTGCCGGGCAGGGCCGGGCAGCAGGTCGGTGCGGGAACGAAGGAACGATAACATAGGACGTACGATGTTTCAACACGGGTCGTCCCTCCGCACCTCTGGACCTTCACGGGCCTGCGCCATGACAGGGCCGTCAGCGTTCACCCGGACACTGGAAGCATGAAGCCCCTGCTGCTGCCGGCCCTCCTGGCGGGTCCGGCCCAGGTCGCGCGCGCCACCGTTCCCCTCCGGCTGACGCTGTCCTCCGTCTGCATCCTCGACCGAACCGGCACCCCGGTCACGGCCAGCACCGTCACCGTGAACTGCACCCGCTCGGCCCCAGCCCCGCAGAGCCCACTCGAACTCGCTCCCGTCCAGGTGGGCAACTGGCGGCTCAGCGCGCACACCAGCAGCAGCGACGGCGCGGAACTCTACACCTTCACTCTCACCGCCCTGAACGCAGCGGCGAACACCGCAGACTGCTCCCGACCGGGCGTTCTCCCCTGCCGTGCACGGCCCCTCGTCCGGGCACCAGTCCGGACGGTTAAGTCGCCTGCATTAGGCTGCTCCGGTGTGGAACATCCATCCTGACGTACTGGTGACCGATCTGGACGACGAACTTGTGCTGCTGCATCCCCTGAGGAGCGAGATGTTCAGCCTCAACGCGGCCGGAGGGGTAATCTGGCGTGCCCTTCCGGGCACGGCCGAAGCGCTCGTGGCAGCACTGACGGACGCGTTCGATGTGACGACTGCGGAGGCGGAAGCGGATGTGGACGCCCTCCTCCGTGAGCTCGCCGCGCGGGATCTGGTACGCCGGTCTTGAACGCCGGGTGGTCCTCGCTGGACGCGCGTGTGATCTCCGACCTGCCTGAACCGGTCGATCAGCTGCTGCAACAGCATCTCGGGGGCAACGGCAGCGGTGCGGGCCACGATGGCCGGACCTTCCGGATCACGGTCGGTCGCGTGACGGACAGCCGTGAAGGGCTGAAGGTGCAGCTCCCGGGATCAGGGACCGAAGCCTGGAACGTCCACCACCGCGACAATGCCTTCTGGGTGCCGGGCCTGTTTCAGGCCGAGATCGGCGAGCGGCACACCGAACTGCGTGTGGAAGACGCCCTCCTCGGGCAGACCTCGACCCACCTGGAGCTCTTCTCACTGGCGTTCACGGAAGCCCACCGCGCGGGCGGCTGGCTGCCGCTGCATGCCGCGACCGTGGCGCGAGACGACCGGGCCGTGGCCATCAGCGGCGTGAGCGGGGCCGGCAAGAGCACCGCCGTGCTGCGGCTCTGGAACCGGGGGTTCCGGGTCGTGGCGGAGGACCGGACGTTCTGGCATGTCGACAGTGGTCGCGTGGCCGGACTGGACCGGTGCCTGAGGGTCTTCGACGACAGCGTCGCGCGGTTCCCGCCACCCGGCCGGGCCGGGTTCGTGGGGCGGGACGCGAAGGGCAAGGGACTGCTGCCACTTCCGCCTTCCGAACAGGACGCGCGGCTGGACCGGCTCTTTCTGTTCGCACCGGGCGAGGAACTCACGGCGGCCCGGAGGGTCCGGGCGGTCTGGGAGATGAGCGGCGTGCCGCTGACCGGGCGTTCCCGGGATGTCGCTCAGCGTGGCGTGGCGCGGCTGATGCCGCTGGTCCATGCCGTGGGGGTCACGCGGGAGAGCGTGCTGGACGACGTGACGGCCGCCCTGTCCGGGAGCGTCCCGGTCACACGGTGACCGTCCCGCCTTCAGGGGTGGTGCGGGTCCGGGTGTGCTGGCCGGGATGACCAGCGCTTCACTTCCCGGAAATTCCGGGTGGGACGCGGGTCGCCGTACCAGTCGGGAATGCCGTGGCGGTCCTCGATCCACACGCGGGTCTGCCCGGTCTGCGGTGACTGGCCGAGGACGAGGTCCACGTCGTCACCCGCTTCACGGAGGATCCGGAAGGTCACGTACGCCCGTTCGCGGTGCAGTGCGCCGAGCGGGCGCCAGGGACGGTGAAGTCTTGTCAGCCAGCGTCCGGCCGCTTCGAGCGACAACCGCTCGGCATGACGGAGGGGTGAGGAGGCGTGGCGCACGTGCGGCGTGCTGCCGGGCGAGTCCCCGCGCCGCGCGTCCTGCAGGCCCGCCCGGACGTGCGGGAACACGCGGTTCATCTGCGCCGCACGGTCCGGCAGGGCGCACAGGCGGGTCATCCACACGTCGCCCAGCGTGAAGCGTCCGTCGAGGAGGGGGCCGCGCAGCAGGGTGCGGCGGGCCGTGGGTTCGCCGAGCGTGAACGCGCCGCGCCAGGGATCGCACACCCGCAGGAAGGCACGGACCGTGTGCCTGGCCCGGAACGCGTCTGCTCTGTCCGTCAGCGCCTGGACGGTGAGGCCGTGGTTCGTCCGGAGCTGCTGGAGGTCAGTGTAGTCGGCAGCCTTCAGGCCTCCGGCGTCTCCACCCCAGGTGCGCGCCAGGATCAGGGTCACGACCGCCTGATCCACGGGGGACGGGCGGCGGACCGGGAGGCCGCGCCACTCCTGCACGGCGCTCTCCTGCCAGACGGACCGGGTGATCTGCCGGATGTGCCGCTGCGGTCCGGACGTCCAGGAGATGACGAAGCGGTGCACGTCGAGCCGGACGTGGCCGCTCGGACTGAAGAGGTGGGCCGTCTCGTGCGTCCAGCGGCCGGGGTCAGCGTAGTGCTCGTCCGTGCGCCAGCCGTGCGCGAGCGCGAGGTGCACGGCGCGGGTGACGATGGCGGGATCGTCGGGCAGCACCACGTCGACGTCGCCGTAGTACCGCTGTGAGGCTTCCGGGTACTCGAATTCCGCCATGGCGAAGCCCTTGGTGAGCAGGACGGGAATCTCCTCGGCCGTCCAGACGCACAGCAGGGCGCGCAGTTCGTGCGCGATCACCTGATGGCGCAGGGCCTGCTGCAGCGCTGCCGGGCGCAGGTGCTGGCGCAGCGCGTGGTGCGCGGGAAGCTGGCCATACACGTATCCTTCGAGGTTCAGATGACGCATTTCGGGAAGCGCGTCCAGGGTGAGTCGGCCCGGGTGGGTCACCAGGCGTGAAGCGGCGGAAGGAGACTGGGGCGGCACGTCGCCAGGATAGGCGACAGCCCTAAAAGACCTGTGTCCGGGCCGACCAGAACCGCTGCGCGCGGTTGATGCCGACTCGACCGAGGATGCTGGTGCGTGCGAGGGCAGTGGGACGGAACCGTTAAGGTCCCGCACCTTACAATGGCGGCCGTGGTCCTCGCTCAGGCTGGACCCGGCCTCTTCTTGAGAACGGAATGCTTTCCTGCTCAAGTCAGGAAAGGAACCCCCTGATGGACATCCCTGAACTTCCCATCCGCATTCAACTGGTCGAGGATCACGACCTGACCCGGTTCGGCCTGCGTGCCCTGCTGAGCGCCCAGCCGGACTTCCGGGTGGTGGCGGAGGCGCGCACCGCCGAGGAGGGTCTGGAACAGCTGCCGCGCTCCACGGTAGACGTGGTCCTGATGGACATCAACCTGCCCGGCATGGACGGCATTCAGGCCGCGACCGAGGTGCGTGCCGCGCATCCGGGCACGCAGGTGATCATGCTGACCGCGTCGAACCGTCGGGATCAGATCTTCGCGGCGCTGGCCTCCGGGGCCGTGGCGTACTGCCTGAAGTCCGCACCGCCCGACGTGCTCTTCCAGGCGGTCCGGGCAGCCGCGACGGGCGCCGTGTTCTTCGACCCGGAGAGCGCGAAGCACCTGCTGCACACGGTGCAGGGCAGTTCGGCCCTGTCCCCCCTCACGGAGCGGGACACGGCGATCCTGCGTCTGGTGGCGGACGGCTGCGGCAACAAGGAAATCGCGTCGGCACTCGACATCAGTGTCGGTCTGGTGAAAAAGCACATCGGTGACATCCTCGAAAAGCTCCAGGCGAACGACCGGACGCAGGCGGCCGTGAAGGCCTTCCGTGCCGGACTCATCTGAAGGAACGGAGCCGCAACATGACCCCAGCCACCCGAGAACTCGTCCGCCTGCTGGAGCGACCGGATCACGTGCCGATCTGGCGGGCCGGCGTCATCACGCTGTTCTGCGTCCTCGTCGGGGATCTGCTCACCCCGGCCCACACGCCGCTCTCGTTGGGACTGCCGGCCCTGCTGGCCGCGTCGCTCATCGCGCGCTCCGAGCGCCTCACCGCGCGCCTCACGGCCCTGTCGGTGATGGGCAGCGTCGCCACCGGACTCTACGAAATTCTGCGGAGCGGGTCCGACACGGACGTGGTGCTGCTGCGGATGGGTGTCACGGTTCTCGTCCTGCTCAGCGGTATCTGGGCGACGTGGCAGGCGCGGCGGGCGGAGGCGGTGATCACGCCGGACGTGCCGGTCCTGAACGTGCCCGACATCGAGAGCGGCACGGCGCACCCCACCGAGCGGGCCGCGCGCACGCTCGCTCACCTGTCCGGCGCACACGGTCACCGGCTACACCACGTCGAGAATGCCGCTGCGTGGATCGCCCGGCAGCAGCTGATCACGCCGCTCCCCCCGGTCCGCCGGGCAGGACTGCGCCTCTCACAGGCGCGGCTGCCAGCCCCCGTTCCTGCAGCGCCCGGTGACGTGTGGCGTGATGTGCAGGGCAACGTGTACGTCCGTTTCGCGCCGCCCGGGCAGGGGGAGACGGTGGTGGAACTCACGCGGCCCAGCGCGCCTGTGCCATTCATCGGGGACGCGGCCCATGTCCTGCAGATGCAGATCGAACGCTTCGCTCTGTTCGAGCAGGTGCGCGTGCAGCGCGAACTGCTGCGCGACCTCGTGTACGCCTTCTCGCACGACCTGCGAACCCCCATTACCGCGAACATCCTGCATGCCGAGGCGGCCCTGAGCGGTGCGTACGGCCCGCTCAACGCGGACCTCGCCCTGTTCCTGCAGCACTCACAGCAGGGAAACCGTGACCTGCTGACGGTCTCGGACCAGTTGATGCTGCTCGCCGAGTACGAGAGCGGTGACCTGACAGGCGAGCCCAGCACTCCGATCGACCTGGAGAGCGTGATCCGCAGCGTGGTGGGCGACGTACAGTTGCGGGGCCGCGAGCGTGGCATCCACTTCGAGCTGCACCTGCAGTCCTGCCACGTGCTCGGTCACGCCTACGACCTGCGCCGCGCCGTGCAGAACCTGCTGGAGAACGCCGTGAAGTTCAGCCCGGAGCGTCTCTTCGTGCGGGTCCACCTGAGGAGCGACGGGCAGCACGCCCTGATTGAAGTGATGGATCAGGGGCCGGGCGTGCCGGACACCCAGATCCCTCACCTGTTCAAACGCTTCCGGACGTCCACCCGCGGCAGCGGCACCGGCTTCGGGCTGTACCTCGCCCGGCGCATCGTGGAACGGTACGGCGGCACCCTCACCTACGAACGCAGCGTTTCTGATCACCCATGGACGACCTTCCGCCTTTGCCTTCCCCTCGAGCGCGACTGATCCGGATTCGCCGTTCCGGCGTCAGGGCCGGTGACTGTCCTGCGTGCCGCTGGAACTGAAGAGGTCACTGATCGCCAGTTGCCGGAGCATCAGGGCCTCCCGAGCGCGGTCCACGTAGCGTTGCCGGTACCACGCCAGGCACAGGATCGCCAGCAGGACCGAGAAGGTGGCGCCCTGCGTGCGGATCATCGCCCCGAGGTACGGCGTGAAGGTCTCGGCGTTCAGCACCCACGGCAGCGCCACGCAGATCAGGTACAGAGTGCCGACCAGATGACCGGCCTGACGGACCGGCAGCAGCAGCAGGATCACGCAGGCATGCAGGACGAGCGTCCAGTACGACGCGCTGCCCACGAAGGACGGGGATTCCGGCAGGGTCGGTTTCAGCGCGAACGAGAGGTTGTGCAGGACGGCCAGGACGGCCAGCAACACCACCGTGATCCGTTCTGCCAATCGACTGTACCCGCCGAGCAGGTTCCAGAGCATGCTGCCGAGCATGATGGGCGCCATGACGGGGTACGAGTACATCACGAAGGGTTCACGGACCGGCTGCGTGAGCTGCACGGCGTACGTCGCGGTCAGCCCGATCAGCGGGGCCAGCGTGAGAAAAACGAAGATCCAGCGTTTCTCCTCGAACGAACGCCGCTCATCACCGGTGATGTGCAGCAGATGCAGGTCGTGTCCTTGCCCTTCCACGGGCGTCAGTGTAGCCCGGGCAGGGGTGACATGGACGGCCTCAGGCGGAAATGACAGATGGCGCAGACGGTGCGGCGGGCACAGTACCGGGTTGGCCATCCGGCCACAGGGCGTGACTGAATGGACATGAGACTCCATGAGTGGATCGTTAGGGTGGATGTCAGGAATCCACGTCATGTTCAGCACCCAGCCGCCCATTCCACACGAGACGACGTCCGACCTCCTGACCTTCAGGGTTCAGGGGGAGACGAAGCCCCTGCTGATGCTGGCCTACGTGCTGCTCGAGGGGGAGGCGACGAGAAGTGATCTGGGCCGTCTGTTCTGGCCGTCTTCGGACCAGCCCGCGAACAACCTCAACGTCGCGCTGAGCAAGCTCAGGAAGTGGAAGGTCGGTCTCACGGTGAAGGACGGTACGGTCCGGGTGAGCGAGACGTGCGGCGCAGCGCTCCGGCGCGGTCTCGTCGAGTCCGATTTTCTCGGCAACGTGCCCCTGCGGGACGTCGGGGCGGAACTGGAGGGCTGGGTGCTCGATCAGCGTGAGCGGCTGGCCGGACAGCGGCAGGACGCCCTGCTGAACGAGGCGCAACGCTGCCCGGACCGGCAGGCGCAGCTGACCGAACAGGCCTGGCAGGTGCCTGGGGCTCCGCTGCCGGACGCGCGGACGCTGGCGCGCTTCCTGTGCCTGTGCGGCAGTGGAACGCAGGTGGAGCGCCTGGTCCGGCAGGAACTCGCCGACCTGACGGACGGCTGGCTGACGCCGAACGGCGCGTCGGCCGGGCAGGCGCTGCTCGCGTGGTGGCTGGACGGCGGGTTCGTCCGGCTGGAAGGCGCGGCCGCCACGGTGACGGCCGCACTGAGCGAGATGACGCGCACCCTTGAGCTCGACGCGCTGCCCGTCCACCGCCTCGCCGTCCGGCCCGGCACGACGGCGCGCGCCCTGAGTGATTCGGTCGGGCGGCTCGTTCAGGACAGGTCTGCGACGCAGACCGTCGTCCTCGACGCTCCTTCACTGCAGCCGGACGAGGTCACGCTGTTGCAGCTGAACTGGCCGGACGTGCGCTTCATCGCGCTCGGAACATCTGAGGAGCTGGAGGCGTTCACCCTCTCGTTCGTGGCGCAGCAGCACGGCGCGCATGACGAACCGTACCGGCGGCCAATCCCTGTGGGGCGCATGTGGCCACCGGCCTCGCCGCGCTCCGCAGGGGTCGTCCGGTGGGTCGGCGCACACGTTCGGCACCCGACCCGGTTCATCCTGCGCGGCCCGGCACGTCCGGGGCCGTTCATGGATGTCGACGTCGGTCCGTCCAGCCGACGCGTCGGGGTGCAGCAGGCCAGCAGTCCCCGGCGGGAGGTTGACGTGGGTGCCCGGGCCTCGTCATGCCACGGGTCCTGCAGTGCCCTTTCCCCTGTGCGCCTGTACAGTGCCGCGGCACTGACCGGCGTCTGCGCGTGACGACTGACGACATGCCGTGCCCGGTGCAGGCGGCCACGGCGTGAACGTGGAGTGCGGTAGGGCATATGGCGTTGAGCTGACGTTCCCAGCCTCGGGACGCGCAGCCACCACCCGCCCGCACGCGTCAGGAAGGACGGGCTGGCGGTAGGGCTGGACCGTCGTCCTCTTCTGCGGAGCTGTCCCAGTGACGGGTGCCGGTTCGCGCACGGCCTGGGCAAGCTTTCCCTGCTTCCTGAGCCGTGTCGATCGGATTCCCCCTGGACCGGACTGATCGTTCGGCAAAGTTGACCGGTCAGGACGGCGCAGGAGATGAGAAGAGCCAGGGCTGATCGTTCATCTTTTCCACTGTCATTTAATTCAGATCTCATATCATGCCGCTCCGAGGGTCCTTGCCGCACACCAGCGCGCCACCCACCAACCCGCACACCGGTGCGGCGAAGGTCGGTGCCCCGCGGGCGGGACATCACCACCCTCACGTTCAGGAGAACGAATGAATTCACCCATCTGCACGACCCCAGCACCGCCGCAGGTCACGAAGCAGCGCTACGTCACTCCGGCCGTCACCGACCTGGGCGCCTGGCAGTCGATCACCCTGCAGGCCTTCAGCGCCCCCATCGTCATCCCCATCGGTCCAGGCAGCGGATTCACCCCCAGAAACGACTTCTGACCATCCCCGGACCCAGAGCCCTGCGCCCACTCCGAGACGACACGTCGCCCTGCCACGAGGTCACACCGTGAATACGAAACGAATCCACCTGACCGGCGCGATCCTGACCGCAGCCCTCCTCAGCGGCTGCCAGAACCCACAGACGGCCAGCACGCCCGCACCCGTCGCCACGTCGCCCGCCACGCCGCAGAAGCCCGCCCCGACCGTAAATCGCCCGGCGGACCTGCTCGAAATCAACTTCCAGAACCTCAACTCGGAGGCGACCGCCACCGTACAGTCGCTGCAGCCCGCAACCGTGACCGGCCAGGGCATCTCGAACGGCTCGAACAACCTGACCCAGAAGGTGCTCTCGGTGCAGACCTTCACCGACGAGACGACGGGACGGCGGCACGTCGCCACGACCATCGAATTCACGTACAACGGCGATCAGGACATCACGGCGCCCGTGCTGGTGCCGGTCAACGTGAGCAGCAGCGATACCGCCCTCGGCACGATCGACGGCACGCCGTTCAGCAGCGTCAAGTACTACGACGGCAGCCCCGCCAGCGAGAAGGCGACGGCCATGACGATCGGCCGCGCCAAGTTCTTCAACACCGGTACGCTGAAGGTCGAGACCAACCTCGACGCGACCCCCTACGCGGTCGGCCTCGACCTGTCCGGACTGACCTTCAACCTCCCGCCCGGCTTCACGAGCGCCAACCCCTACGCCGACTCCGGCTGGAAGCCGGGCGTCGACGTGCTGAAGAAAGGTGACGTCTTCACGGCGACCTTCGGCCTCGACATCCCGATGGACCGGCAGAAAGGACCGAAAGGCGACCCCTACGCCGCCTCGATGATGCTGACGATGGCGCAGGGTGCCCCGAAGGTCCAGGAACCGGTCGGCGTGGACCGCAGCATCAGCATCACCGGCGACCTGAGCGGCAACACGCTCGAGACGCGTCAGCCGGGCGTCGGCGTGCTCAACTTCAAGAACGAGACGAACGCGCCCATGAACATCACGATCCGCCAGCCGGAGAACACCGGGGACGGTTACCTGTTCGTCGGCGACATGATCGACTACAACACGGTCCTGCCCGCCGGCGTCAGCACCGAGATCGCCTACTACGCCAAATGCCAGGACAAGGCCGGACTCGTCGAGAAGAACGTCGAGGTGACGATCAAGGAGACGAACCAGGTCAAGACGCAGAAGATCTCCTTCGAGTGTCTGGACGTGCCGCCCGTCGCGGGCGACCCGCAGGTGGTCCTGGCGAGCGACAACGTGCTCACCCTGCCGGCGGCCCTCTACCCGGCTGTCATCTCGTACGACAAGACGGCGGGCCGCCTGCTGATGCAGGGCACGTCGGACTTCGCCAAGTCCCTGAAGGTCGGCAGCGTCATCACGTCCGGTCCCATCGACGGGGTCGCGCCGGAAGGCATGCTGCTGGAGGCCACGGCCGTCAACACGGTCGGCGGGGCGGTCGAGGTGCTGTTCAAGGAAGCGGACCTCTCGAAGGTCTTCACCGAGGCGGACATCAAGAACGTCACCGACCCGACCGCTGCCAACATCGATTTCGCCGCGTCCAAGACGGCAGAAGGCGTCACCATGCAGGCGGCGACCGGCGACAACCTGGTCGAGTACTCCTTCGACGAGCTGCTGCTCGGAGACCGCAAGGACAAGAACAACTACCTGACCGCGAAGGGCACCGTGACCGTCGCGAAACCGAAACTGACGTACGAGCTCGGTGTCAGCGCCCTGGGCCTGCAGGCGAGCACGAACGGAACGTACACGCTGCAGGGTCTGGCCCTGAACGAGAACGGACAGCTGAAGTCTGCGGGGCTTTTTGGGAGTATTGGCAAAGGTCTCAAAAAATTCGGCAACGCTGTGGCGAGTACTGGAAGTAGTATCGGGAAACTTGCAGTCAACGTCGGGAAAACGTTAGGCAACTTTGCCAGCGGCGTGTACAATTCCGCATCGAATCTCCTCTCGAACATCACCCCGAGCATCAAGATCAAGTCCTATGCCCAGGTGAGCGAGAGCGCCAACGTCAAACTGGAAGGCAAGGTCAACCAGAAGTTCCTGAAGAAGACGCTGCTCGGCACCATCAACTTCAAGCCGATCGTCGCGCAGGCCGGTCCTGTGCCGATCGTGATCATCCACAAGCTGGAGGTGTACCTGAACCTCGAAGGCGGCTTCAAGGGGCAGGCGAAGTACGAACTGAAGCACTCGCTGTCCTACAAGTTGGGCATCGACTACGACAGCTCCCGCAGCCAGTCGTTCGTGCCGATCAACGAGCTGACCAACAACTTTACGCAGAATTACGCCCTCAACGCCGAGGCGTACGCGAAGGCGAAACTGGTCGGCCGGTACACCGCTGACCTGTACGGCAAGTACGGCATCTTCGCGGAAGGCGAGTTCGGTCCGGAAGCTTACTTCACGGTGAACGGTTCCGCCGGCACCTGGAAGACGCAGATCTGCCAGAAGGCCAACGTCGGCATCAATCCCTTCGAGCTGGACCTGGTCGTCAAGTCGTTCAAGGTCAACGGCGCGTCCAAGGAAGTGTACTCGGGCTGCCTCTACTCGAACTCCGGGACGTTCTCCGTGCCGCTGCAGACGAAGATCCAGTACAGCTCGGCGGGCACGTTCATCGAGAACCCCTCCGACGAGGAGCCGCTGGCCGTCGATTACGGCACGGCCCTCTTCCGGAACGTCATCGACAACAAGGACCCGAACGCCTCCTACCTGTACGACTGGAGCCTGGACAGCGCCGCGCCCACCGCCGGAACGGCCGATGGTACGAAGACCTTCACGTTCCCGGCCTCGACGGTCGGCCGCCAGATGACCGTGAACTCCAGCGCCCGCCTCGCGTCCGGCGTGTTCGACCGCAAGGCCGACCAGTCCCTCAAGATCGTCGTCCGGAACTCCGCGCCCACCGTCGCCCTCGAGGCGCCCAAGTGGTCCGCGAAGGAGAACCTCGTCCGGGCCTACGCCACGGTCGCCGACGTGAACGAGACCCTGACCTGCGAGAAGGTCGGCTGGTACTCCAGTGCAGTGCAGTACACCGTCAACGTCTCCAAGGTACCAGAAAACGGCAGGTGCTTCGCGGACTTCAAGTTCGCCGCGGACGGCCCGTACACGGTGTCGGCGTACGTCAGCGACGAACTCGGGGTCAAGACGAACCAGAACGCCTCGATCGTGATCGCGCCGACCCCGCCCGCCCACGACGTCAACATCGCCTTCGACGCGCTGATCCCCGCGACGACTCCCAAGGCCCGGGTGAACATGGGAACGAGCACGACCGTCGGCAACCTGACCTTCACGTCCCCGCAGATCTATGCCCTCAAGAACTGGGAACAGTTCTCTCCCCCCGGCATCGTGGTGCTGGAACTGAACCAAACGCCGTCCTACATCCGCAGCGCCCTCGGGGCCGACAAGCTCTTCAACGTCACGGCGATCAAGCTGGCCGGATCCGGCACGTACGAAGCCTATGACGCTCAGCAGAAGCTGATTGGGAGCTTCACGTACAGCGCCAACTCGGGCACCTTCTCGAACTACGTGGAGAAGCTCGTGAGCTGGAAGGGCGTCTCCTACATCAAGGTGACCGGAACGGAATCGTTCCTCTACTCCATCAAGTAACCGGAGGTTCACCCGGCGGAGGCCAGGGTTCAGGTGCGGCAGCCTGAACCCTGGCCTCCGCCTGCACGAATCCCGCGGTGCAGCAGCCTGCCCCCCATTCCGGTCTACCCGGCCCTCGTGGCCCTTTAAGCACCTGCCCGTATAACGGGAACACAGTCCCCATTTCCAGAAAGGTGAGCCCCATGAAGCGACTTGATCTCCGCCCCCTGCTCCTGATCTCCGCGTGCCTCACCGCCTGCAGCGCGCCCTCGTCCCCGGACGAATCCCGGCAATTCCTCACGAACGCCACCATCGGGTTCGGTGCGAAGGAAGCGGTCACGCTCGACCTCCCAGCCGGGTACGCCTGGCGTGCCCTGACCACTCCTTCATGGCTCAGGATCGACCGGACCGACACGCCGGACCGGTTGACCCTGCGTGTCGACCGCGACAGGGTGGCCGATCACGCCACACGTCAGGCGAACGTGCAGGGCACGGTGGACATGTACTGGGCCGCGAGCGACGGCCGCAGCAGCGGCAAGGCGAAATGGGACGTCAGCTTCTCGTTCTACCGGGTGTCCGGAACGATCTCTCCGCAGAGCAGCGGGCAGGACGTTCAGTTGCAGCGCCGTCCGGACGTCCCGGACACGGGCCCGGCGGACAGCCAGATTCTGTCCTTTGGCAGTGTCGCCGACGCCGACGCCTTCGTCAGGGCGGCCCGTGGATCTTCCGGTATGCAGGCCCTCACCGCGCTGCGCCTGCGCGGCGCGTCCTTCTCGCGTCTGGGGCCGTCCAGCGTGGTGATGGACGGCCCCACGCTGGACGGGCGTGAACGGGCGGCGCTGAGCGCGGCGTTCGGGGGGATCACCGTCACCGCGAACGCCGCGCTCCACGAGCTCGGCGATCCGGTCACGGCCCTGCCGATGGAGCCCGCCGACCCCTTCTACGCGAACCAGTGGCACTTCAGGACCCTCGGGTACCCGGCCGTCTGGCGGGACATGGAGAGCGGGACGTACACGCACAGCGCCGTGATCGCCGTGATCGATTCCGGCGTCCGGTACGATCACCCGGACCTCGGTGCCGCGCTGCTCACCGGTATCGAGGGAGCACTCGATCTGCTGCCCGCAGGCGCGTCGGACGACGGTGACGGACCCGACACGGACCCGACCGACCCCGACTTCTTCGGGCGCACCCGTGGGAGTCACGGGACGCATGTCGCGGGCATCATGGCGGCAGGCTGGAACCGTTTCGAGGCGCCGTGCGGCGCGTGCAGCGACCGGGGCGTCGCCGGAGCGGCGTACCGCGCGCCGGTCCGTCTGCTGCCGGTGCGCGCCATTGACGCGCGGGGCCAGAGCGACGTCGCCACCGTCACGAATGCCGTTCTGTACGCGGCCGGCATTCCGACCGAGGTCGAGGGACGCGTGTACGCGAACCCGAATCCGGCGCAGGTCATCAACCTGAGCCTGGGCGGACCCATGGACGAGCAGACGGCCGCGCCCCTGTGCGGCGCTATTCATGCAGCGCGCGAGCGGGGGACCGCGGTGATTGCCGCGGCCGGCAATACCGGGGACGAGCGCGTCCATTACCCTGCGGCGTGCCCGGACGCGGTCGCGGTCGGGGCCGTGACCCTGACGCACGGCGGGCAGGTGGCGCATTCCTCGTTCAGCAGCCATTACTCGGCCGTGCGACTCAGCGCGCCCGGCGGGGGTGCGTCGGACCTGGCGTCCGGGAAGACGTACTTCAACGGTTCGCGCTTCAACGACGCGCCCTTTCCGGACGACATCCTCTCGACAGACTGGGACTACGAGCGGAACCTGCCGGTGTACTCCACCATGATCGGCACGTCTCAGGCGACCCCGCAGGTGTCGGTCCTCACGGCCCTCCTGCTGGCGAAGGGCGTGACGGGCAGCGCGGTTCAGGCGACCGAGCGCATCGAACAGACCGCGACCGACCTCGGAACGCCCGGACGCGACCCGTTCTACGGATTCGGGATGATCAACCCGCGCGCGGCACTGGACGCGCCCGCAATCTCTGCCGGGTACGGCATGGCGTTCCGCAGGGACGACGGCAACGTCTACACCGCCGAAGTCCGGACCGACGGGGCGTTCGAGGCGTTCCTGCCCTCCGGAACATTCGATCTGACGGCTGGCGAGGACCGCAACAGCAACGGCCTGTACGGGGAGTCCGGTGAGGCCGGCGTTCGGCAGCGCGTCCGACTCGGCGCCGACGCACCTGAGCTGAAGCTCGGAGAACTCCGGCTCACGCCGGGCAGGTGACGGTCGCCCGTCTCGCAGCCGGTCCCCGGTCCGGTGTCGATCTGGTTTCAGGGGTGTCGGCGCTGGTTCCAGCCTCCCGGCGTGGACCGCTCGGCGCCGGGCAGGCGCCTGCCCGCTTCCGTCTCGTTCGGGGCGTCCTTTCCGGCGCTTTCAGCCGGGGGCGGTCTGGTGTTCCGCTCGGCCGACCTCCGGGCGTTCAGTTCCGCGCCGCATCCGTGAGGATGGTGCCGTGGAGCGGGTATCGGCGCTGCGCTTCGGGTGTTCGGTCGGGGCCTTGTTTCGCTCGTCAGGTTGACGGAGGACGCGGGCGCTTTTCGGCGGTCGTCTCTCCCGGGCGGTGGCGGTCGTAGGGCAGGTGGGCGGTGGCAGGCGTCTCGCCGCGCAGCCAGCCGGTCACGGCGCCGAGCGCTTCGGGTGGCGTGCCGTAGCTGACGAGGGCGGGCGCGTCCACGTCAAGGACACTGTACGCGTTGTACAGGCAAAGGTGCAGGTGCGGGCGCGCGCCGTGCAGGCCTGCCTGACGGTGGCGTCCGGCGGTGGCGAGCAGCACGGTGCGGCCCTCGGCGCGCAGGGCGTCCCAGTCGAGGGTGTGCGCGTCGTCGTACTCGAAGGTCTGCAGGTCGTAGAGGCTGGCGAGGGTGCGGGCGAGCGCGCGGGCGGGCAGTCCGGCCTCGCTGACGTTCTCGCGCGCTTCCTCGCGGCGGGCGACGAGCGTGACGGCGCTGCCGGGCGCGGGGGGCGTGGCCGGGCCGACAGTGGTCAGCCCGCGCGCCCAGGCGGTGCGGAAGAGGGCGGGGTCGCTGCCGTGCCGGGCGTCGGGGGCGGCGTGCGCGGGGAAGGTCCGGGCGAGCGTCTCGAGGCGCGTGACGCTGGAGCGCAGGGCGTCGTGCGGGAGGGTGCCGTCCTGAATGGCGGCGGTGACGCTCTGGAGGGTGGCGAGCTGCGCGTCGCGGCGGCCGAGGGCCATCACGAGGTCGGCGCCGGCCGCGAGGCTGAGGACGGCGGCCTCGCCGCGCCCGTAGTGGTCGTCGATGGCGCGCATGCCCATGCTGTCCGTGACGATCACGCCGTCGTAGCCCCACTCGGCGCGCAGCAGGCCCGTCAGGATGGCGCGGCTGAGGGTGGCGGGGTGCTGCGCGTCGAGGGCCGGGTACACGATGTGGGCCGTCATGAAGGCGGGCACGCCCGCCTGGGCGGCGGCGCGGAACGGCGCGAACTCGGTCGTTTCGAGCTCCTCGCGGGAGCGTTCCACGCGCGGGAGGGCGAGGTGGCTGTCCTGGCGGGTGTCGCCGTGGCCGGGGAAGTGCTTGACGCACGAAGCGACGCCCTCGGCGGTCTGGCCGTCCACGGCGGCGAGCGCGTGGCGCGTGACGAGGGCGGGGTCGGCGCCGAAGGCGCGCACGCCGATGACGGGGTTCTCGCTCTGCACGTTGACGTCCATGACGGGCGCGAAGTTCCAGTTGATGCCCACGGACCGCAGTTGCCTGGCGAGGGCGTGGTGCACGTCGCGGGTGAGGGCGGGGTCGTCGGCGGCGCCGAGGGCCATGGCGCTGGGCGGGGCGGGCCAGAAGGGCGTGCGGAGGATCGCGCCGCCCTCGTGGTCGATGGCGATGAGGGCGTGGGGGCCCATCACGCGCCGCAGCTCGTGGCACAGGGCGCGCAGCTGCGTTTCGTTCTCGACGTTCTTGCCGAACAGGCACACGGAGCGGATGTGGTGGTCCTGCAGGTACTGGGCGGTGTCGTCGTCGAGGGTGGGGCCGGGGAGGTCCACCATGACGAGCTGGCCGGCGTGAATGGTCATCGGGGACTCCTGGGGTGGAGCGGGCGTGCCGGTGCGGTGCGCTCGGCAATCGTGACGGGATTGACAGTGTTGCCCCCCGAATGTAGGATTTCTCTACCCGAGAAGTCAAATCTGGAGTGGCACTCCACACCGCCATCCATGCCTCACCTTCCGGACGCAGGAGGACCCCGTGCCCACCCCACCCCCCAGCGCCCAGCCACCCGCACCCACACCGCTCGCGCGCCTGCAGGGACAGCTGATCGTGTCGGTCCAGGCGGACGACGACAGCGTCCTGCGCGACACGGCCATCATCGCCGCCCTATGCCGCGCCGTCCTGACCGGCGGGGCGGGCGGCCTGCGCGTCCGCGGCGCGGACGACATCCGCGCCGCGCGCGCCCTGACGGCGCTCCCCATCATCGGTCTCACCAAAACCCGGCACGCGGGCGTGGACGCCTTCATCACCGCCACCACCCGCGAGGTGCGCGAGGTCGCCGGGGCGGGCGCGGACATCGTCGCGGTGGACGCCACGCGCCTCACGCGGCCCGAACCGCTCGTGGACCTGATCCGCGCCGCGCACGACGCGGGCCTGCAGGTCATGGCCGACATCAGCACCGAGGACGAGGCCGAGCACGCCCTGGACCTCGGCGCGGACACGGTCGGTACCACCATGAGCGGTTACACGCCACACAGCCCGCAGCAGGAGGCGCCGGACTTCGCGCTCATGCGCGCCCTGCATGCCCGCGGCCTGCCGTTCGTGGCGGAGGGGCGCGTCAAGACAGTGCAGGACGCCCTGCAGGCGCAGGCCTGCGGCGCGTTCGCGGTGGTGGTCGGGTCAGCCATCACCCGGCCCGACCATGTCACCCGCTGGTACGCGGACGCGCTCGGCACGGCCGCCGGGCCGGACCACGCGCTCCTGCCGGGCCTCACGGCCGAACCGGCCTCGTACACGCCCTGATCCTCCGTCCATCCTTCACCGGCCCGGTGCCGTTCCCACACCCATCCCTGGAGTCCCCATGAAGAAGATCCTGATGACCGCCCTCCTGCTGTCCGGCAGCGCCGCCCACGCCCAGAAGGTCGTGGAGTTCTGGACGATCAGCCTCGCGCCGCTCTTCAACGACGAGATGAACCGCGTCGCCAACGCCTTCGAGAAGGCCAACCCCGGCGTGAGCGTGAAGTGGGTGGACGTGCCGCAGGCCGCCATCGAGCAGAAGCTCCTCGCCGCCGTCGCGGCCGGACGCCCGCCCGCCGTCGTGAACCTCTCGAGCGACCAGACCGTCAAGCTGTACCAGCAGGGCGCGCTCGAAGCGATGGACCTCGGCGCGGGCAGCAAGACGTACTTCGCCAAGGCGCTCGGCACCTTCAGCTTCGGCAACAAGGTGTACGGCGTGCCGTGGTACTGGGCGCCGAAGGTCGTGGCGTACAACGCCGACATCTTCCGCAAGGCGGGCCTGGACCCCGCCAACCCGCCCCGCACCATCCAGACGCTGATGGCGGCCGCGAAACAGATCAAGGACAAGACCGGCCTGTACGGCTTCATGCCGAACATCAACGGCACCAACTTCCTGAACGTCTTCCAGGAAGCGGGCCTCCCCATCCTCAGCAAGGACGGCTCGCAGGCGGTGTTCAACAGCGACAGGCACGTCGCGCTGCTGCAGCAGTACGTGGACCTGTACCGGAAGGGCTACATTCCCGAGGACACCATGCGGCGCGGCTTCACGGCGGCCACGGAACTGTACAGCGCCGGGAAGCTCGCCATGCTGATCACCGGCCCGCAGTTCATCCTGCGCGTCGCGAACGACAACAAGGCCGTGTACGACGTGACGCGCGTCGCGCCGTACCCCATCAACATCGCCGGGAACGTCATCCACACGCCGCTGATGGGCATGAGCATCCCCAAGGGTGTGCAGGACCGCGCGCTCAGCCAGAAGTTCGCGACCTTCATCACGAACGACCTGAACCAGCTGGCGTTCAGCAAGGTCACGAAGACGACCTTCCCCAGCACCGTGCGCGCCAGCGTGGACCCCTTCTTCAAGACGGGCGGCACGAACGCCATCGACCAGGGCCGCCTCGTGAGCAGCGTGGAACTCAGCAAGGCGCGCGACCTGACGGTGGTCGTGCCGGACTCCAGCCGCCTCTTCAAGGTCTTCAAGGACAACATCGAGGCCGCGATGGCCGGGCAGAAGACCAGCAAGGCCGCGCTGGACGACATCGTGAAGGCCTGGAACGCCAGCCTCTGACCCGCCGTCCCGGCTGGCCGGGCGGGGAGGGGCGAGCGTGCCGCCTCCCCGCCCGGTCGCCGCACCCCCACCCCGTTCCCTGGAGTCCGAATGCGCCGAACCCTGCTGACCGTCCTCACCGCGCTGCTGCTCACGCCCCCGTCGGGCGCGCAGGGCGCGGCCTTCACGTCCGTCCCGGACGCGGTGGTGCACGCCCCGCCGACCACCGTGACGCCCACCCCCACGCGCGCCACCTACCCGGCGGGGCTGCTCCCGCTGGACGGCCTGCGCCTGGAGGTGCGCGGCGACGCGCCGGAACTGGCGTGGGCGGCCCGTGACCTGCGGCAGGAATGGCAGACGCGGCTCGGCCTGACCCTGCAGGACCTCAAGGCCGCCGCGGCCGGTGCGTCGCCGCGCATCGTGATCGGCACGCGCGCCGACCCGGCCCTCGCCGCGCAGGCGCAGGCGGCGGGCCTGCAGCCGGACGCGCCGGGGAGCTACGCCCTGACCGTGGACGCGGCGGGCGCCACGATGATCGGCGCGGACCCGGCGGGCGCGTACCACGGCGCGCAGACGCTCGCGCAGCTCCTCACGGCGGGCGGCGTCCGTTACGCCCGCATTCAGGACGCGCCCGCCGTGAAACGCCGCGTCGCCATGATCTACCTCGACGCGAGCAGCGGCGTGAACGACGCCCTCATCCCGCTCCTGGCACGGCTGAAGTACAACGCGGTGCTCGTCATGAGCGACTACGTGCAGTGGGACGCCGCGAAGGCGGGCGGGTACGCGAACCCGCAGGGCGCCACGAAGGCCGAAGCGGCCCGCGTCGCGGACCTCGCGCGGACGCACGGCCTGGAAGTCATTCCGCTCATCGAGACGCTGTCGCACGTCGGCTGGATGTTCGGGAACGGCCGGAACCTCGACCTGCTGCAGGACCCGCAGGGGCAGGCGAACTACGCCTACGACACCCTGAACCCCGAGACGTACTCCCGCGTGATCCTGCCGGTCCTGAAGGAAGCGGTGGAGGTGTTCCGCCCGAAGGTCGTGCACATCGGGCATGACGAGGTCCGCAACCGCGACCGGTTCCCCGCCCGCCCGAACGGCGCCGCTGTCGGCTTCGAGCAGCTGTACGTGGACGACACCGTGCGCCTGCACGACGCGCTCGCCGGGATGGGGGTCGGCACCATGATCTGGCACGACGTGGCGTTCAGCGACGCGCTCGCCGCCACGCTGCCCGCCCGCCTCCCGAAGGACCTGCAGGTCGCGTACTGGAATTACCTGCCCGCACCCGCGTACCCGGCGCTGCAGAGCATCTCGGCGCTCGGGTTCCCGGTGCTGGGCGCCGCGTGGGCGGAACCCGGCAACCCGGAAGCCATGGGCCGCAGCGCGCAGAGCGCGAACGCCGGGTACATCCAGACGCGCTGGACCGGGTACTTCGGGAATCCCAGCGTGTGGGACGGCGCGGCCGCGCAGGGCGTCGCGTACGTGCGCGGCGCGCAGGCCGCCTGGAATCCCGGTGCGGCCCTCCCCTCCCCCGCCGAGGCCACGTACCGTGACCTGTACCGCCCGGAACCGTACCGCGCGCAGGCAGGCACACTCGTGGACCTGACCCCTTACGTGACGCGCGCCCTGCGCGACCCGGACGGCAAGGGCTGGATCGGGAAGGGCGCGGGCACGGACCTGTCGGCCGTCCCGACCGGCGACGTGCGCCTGGGCGACACGCGGTACCTCGTGAGCGGCGCCGTCATGCTGCGCGGCACGCGCGCGAACGTGCAGTCCCTGCCCGTGCAGGTCGAGGTGCCGCTGCACCGGACCTTCACGGCCCTGAACGTCCTGCACGCCACGCCGTGGACGACGCCCGCAGACCGCGACACCGTCGGACGGTACGTCCTCACGTACGAGGACGGCAGCAGCGTCACGCAGCCCATCCAGTACGGACGGCACGTGCGCGCCTGGACGGACGCGCAGGCGAGCAGCATGATCCCCGCGCCCGCCTGGAGCGGCAGCACCCGGGACGGCCTCGCCGTGAACCTCACCACCCTGACGTGGACGAACCCGCACCCGGAACGCCCGGTGCGCAGCGTGACCTTCGTGAGCGAGGGGACGGGCGCGGCACTCGCCGTGCTGGGCCTCACCCTGACGGGAGCCGCGAAGTGACGCGCGCCCGCGCTCCACGCGAGGCGGCCGCACCCGTCCGGAGCGGCGGCACGTCGCGGCGCGTCACGGCGCGCACCACGGCACTCGCGTACGCGTTCATGCTGCCGTTCCTGGTGCTGCTCGCCGTGTACCACACGTGGCCGGTGCTGTTCGGCACGTACCTGGCGTTCACGGAGTACAACGTGATCAGCCCGCCGCGCTTCGTGGGCCTCGCGAACTTCCAGCGGCTGCTGCACGACGACCAGTTCTGGAGCGGCGTCGTGAACAGCCTGAAGTACCTGATGGTCGTGCCGGTCCTGCAGCTCGCGTCCATCGGGCTCGCGATGCTGGTGAACCGGCCCCTGCCGGGCATCGGGTTCTTCCGCACCGCGTACTACGTGCCGGTCGTGACGAGCTTCGCGGTGGTGGGCCTCATCTGGACGTGGATGTACCAGCAGGACGGTCCCGTCACCTTCGTGCTGCAGCACCTGGGCCTCATGAAGGAACCGCACAGCCTGCTGAACGACCCCGGCAAGGCCCTGTATGCCGTAATGTTCGTGACGCTCTGGAAGGGCATCGGGTACTACATGGTGCTGTACCTCGCGGGCCTGCAGGGCGTTCCGAAGGACCAGGAGGAGGCGGCCGAGATGGACGGCGCGACGCGCCTGCAGGTGTTCTGGCACGTGACGCTGCCCGCCCTGCGTCCCACCGTGCTCGTGTGCAGCCTGCTGAGCACCATCAGCGCCATCAAGGTCTTCGAGGAGGTGTACGTCATGACGTCCGGCGGGCCGGTCGGCAGCACGTACACGGCCCTGTTCTTCACGTACGCCAAGGCCTTCCAGGACTTCCAGTACGGGTACGCCGCCGCGGCGGGCCTGGTGATCGCGGTCATCAGCCTGATCTTCGGGGCCATCAATTTCCGCCTCACGCGCGGCGGACGGAGCGACGCATGACCACTTCCTCTTCCCCTGTCCGGGCCGCGCCGAGCGCGAGCGACCTGAAGCGCCGCCGGGCGCGCCGCACGCGCCTCGGGAACGCCGCGGCGTACCTGGTGCTGGGCGTGATCGCCGTCATCACGCTGTACCCGTTCTACTGGACGTTCATCACCAGTCTGGAGAACACCGGCAACATCTACGACGCCAAACTGCTGCCCGGCAGCCTGAGCCTGCGGAACTACGCGGCGGTGTTCACGGGCACGACGGTGCCGTTCTGGCGGATGGTGGTGAACAGCCTCGTGATCTGCGCGGCGGGCGTGGGCGGCAGCGTGGCGCTGGCGGCGCTGGCGGCGTACCCGCTCGCGAAGATGCGGTTCCCGGGACGGGACGCGGTATTCATCGGGATCCTGACCCTGATGGTCCTGCCGAACGAGGCGGGCCTGATCGTGAACTACGTGACGACCATCAAGCTGGGGCTGCTGCAGGTGCACGGCGGGCCGTTCGGGGACGCGCTGAACACCGTGAGCGGGTACGCGGCGATCGTGCTGCCGAGCCTGTCGAGCATCGTGGGCCTCTTCCTGATCCGTCAGGCGTACCTCGGGATTCCGCAGGAGCTGATCGAGGCGGCCCGCATCGACGGCGCGCGGGAACTGACGATCTGGCGGCGCGTGATGCTGCCGCTGGCCCTGCCGACCATCGTGGCGTTCGCGATCCTGGAGTTCGTGGCGTTCTGGAACAGTTTCCTGTGGGCGCGCATCCTGCCACTCGACGGGCAGATGCTGCCGCTGTCGGCGGGCCTGCTGAACCTGAGCGGGCAGTTCAGCACGAACTCGCGCGCCGTGATGGCGGGCGCCGTGCTGACCGTCCTGCCGATCCTGGTGGTGTTCCTGTTCGGGCAGCGGTACTTCATGCGGGGCCTGGAAGGCGCGGTGAAAGGCTGATGTCCGCCGGTCAGCGGTTCTACGTGAACGCCCGCGCGATCATCGAGCGTCTGCACGAGGGGCGCACGCAGGTGCTGCTGCAGCGGCGCCAGAAGCCCCCGGAACGCTGGGAGTTCCCGGGCGGGCAGTTCGACCCGTTCGAGGGCATCCTGGCGGCCCTGGCGCGCGAGGTGCAGGAGGAGACGGGCCTGAGCGTCACGCGGGTGCTGGATGATCCCGGGCGTCATGTGACCGATTCGGACGAGGCGAGCGTGGAGTGCCTGAAGCCTGCCTTCGTGTATCAGACGACGCGCGGGCCGGTGGACAGCGTCGGCTTCTACTTCCGGGTGGAGGCGCAGGGCACGCTGACGACGCATGGCGACGAGGCGGGCGGGCACACGTGGGTGGACCGGCGCGCCCTGCCGGCCCGGCTGGCGGGCACGCCGGAGGACTTCGACTGGCTGACGCGCGCGGCGCTCGGCGCGTACCTGAGGGAGCACGAGCGGTCCCTGGGGGAGGCGTGAGCGGCGAGTCGCGGATGGTGCCGCTGCCGGTCGCCGTGCCGGGGGAGCGCTGGGACGTGATCGTGGCGGGCGGCGGGACGGCCGGGGTGTTCGCGGGCGTGTCGGCCGCGCGGGCGGGCGCGCGGACGCTGGTGGTGGAGGCGTTCGGCAGCGTGGGCGGCAGCGGCACGAACGCGCAGGTGACGCCGCTGATGCGCAACGTGAGCAGCGGCGTGAACCTCAACCGGGGCCTGACCGACGACCTGAAGCGCCGCATGATCGCGCGCGGCGACGGGGCCGTCGACCCGAACGGGAACGACAACTGGTTCAACCCGGAAGGCATGAAGTACGTGCTGGAACGGATGCTGCTGGAGGCGGGCGCACGGGTGCTGTACCACACGCACGTCGTGGCGCCCATGCTGGACGGCGAGCGGCTGAGCGGCGTGATCGTGCACAACAAGGGCGGCCTGCAGGAGTTGCGGGCGGACGTGTTCGTGGACGCGACGGGCGACGCGGACCTCGCGGTGGCGGCGGGCGTGCCGTTCATGGCGGGCGACGAGGACGGCGTGCATCAGGCGATGAGTCTGCGGTTCACGCTGGCGGGCGTGAACCTGGCGCGCCTGAACGATTTCCTGGGGCCGCTGGGGCAGGGCAGTTCGGACGCGGCGTTCCTGCATTTCTGGATGGTGTGGGAGAAGGGCAGCCGTCTGGAGCCGCTGTTCCGGGAGGCGGTGGCGCGCGGCGTGCTGCTGGAGCGCGACGGGGATTACTTCCAGGCGTTCAGCATGCCGGGCCGTCCGGGGGAGCTGAGCTTCAACTGTCCGCGGATTCGCGCGGACCTGAACGACGGGGCGGACCCGTGGCACCTGAGTGACGCGCAGGTGGACGGCCGGGAGGGCGTGGAGCGGCTGCTGGCGTTCTGCCGCGCGTTCCTGCCCGGCTGTGAGGACGCGTACCTCGCGGCGTACGCGCCGATGGTGGGGGTGCGCGAGTCGCGCCGCATCCGGGGTGAGTACGTGCTGACGCTGGACGACATCCTGGAGTGCCGGACCTTCCCGGACGCCGTGTGCCGCAACCATTACCCGGTGGACATTCACACGGTCCGGTCGCGGGAGAAGCTGCAGCACACCACGACGGGCGACGCGCCGTACTTCCGGAAGGACACCTTTCACGAGATTCCGTTCCGGGCGATGCTGCCGATTGGCGTCACGAACCTGCTCGTGCCGGGCCGCACGGCGAGCGCGACGTTCGAGGCGCAGTCCGCGATCCGGGTGCAGCAGAACTGCCACAGCATGGGGGAGGCGGCGGGGCTCGCGGCGGCGACGGCGGCGCGGGAGCACGGCGGGAACGTGAAGGCCGTGGACGCTGCCCGCCTGCGCGTGGAGTTGCGGGCGCTGGGAGCGAACGTATGACGCGGGTGCTGCTCGTCCCGCCGGACACGCGCCCGCCGACCCTGTCGCACCCGGTGCAGCTGGGCGCGCTGGCGGGCGCGGAGGTGCGGACGCCGCCGCCGGAGGCGCTGCCGTCCTTTCACACGCCGGGCGATGTGCGCGCGCTGGCCGCGTGGCTGGAGCGGGAGGCGGGCTCGGCGGACGTGCTGATCGTGTGCCTGGAGACGCTGACGCTCGGCGGGATGATCCCGGCCCGGCGTGTGAACGACGCCCTGGAGGCGGTGCTGGAACGCCTGACGCTGCTGGAGCGCCTGCACGCGGCGCATCCGGCGCTGCGGATCCTGGCGTTCGGGGTGGTGGTGCGCGTCGCGCACGACAACGACCCGCACGAGGAGAAGCCGTACTACGGCGAGTGGGGCGCGGCCCTGCGGGCGTACAGCGCGGCCTTCGACCGGCACGCGCGGCACGGGGACATGGAGCGTGCCGCTCTGGACGGGGCGCGCGCGGCCGTCCCGCCGGACGTGCTGACCGACTGGGTGGGCACGCGGGCCCGCAATCACGCGCTGCACGTCGCGGCGCTGGACCTGCTGGCGCGCGGGACGCTCGCGCACCTGTGCCTGACGCTCGACGACACGAGCGAGTACGGGCTGGCCGCGCACGACCGCCGCGCGCTGGAAGGCCGCGCGGACGCGCTCGGCGTGTGGGAGAGGTTCGACATCTACCCCGGCGCGGACGAGGTGCCCGCCACCCTGATGGCACGCGCCCTGCTGCCGGGGCCGTCGCGGGTGTTCGTGCGGTACAGCGGCACACTCGGCGCGGGCGCGGGCCTGATCTACGAGGACCGCCCGGCGGGAGAGCTCGTGCGGGCGCACCTGCGGGCCGCGCACTGCCGTCCCGTCGCCCGGCCGGAGGACGCGGAGTTCGTGCTGGCCGTGAACACGCCCGGCGAGCGGCAGGCGAACCGGCAGCCGGACCTCGCGGTGGTGGACACGCCCGCGCGGCACCTGCCGGCCTTCGTGGACGACCTGCGGGACGATCTCGCGGCGGGGCGCGCGGTGAGCGTCGCGGACATCGCGTACCCGAACGGCGCGGAGCGCCGCCTGTGGACGCTGCTGGACGCGGTGCCGCTCGCGCAGCTGAGCGGGTACGCGGCGTGGAACACGGCCGGGAACACGCTCGGGTCGGCGATCGCCTTCGGTCGTCTCGCGGCGCTCGCGCGTGGCCCGGAGCGGCGGCGCGCTCAGCTGGAGGCGGTGTTCGCGCGGATGGTGGACGACGCGCTGTACCAGTCGTTCGTGCGTCCGGAGGTGCGCGCACAGTTGCGCGACCCTTCCCCGTTCGACCTGGGGGAGCAGCGCGGCGAGGCTGAAACGCAGCTGCGGGCGCGGATCACGCCGCTCGCGCGGGCGCTGTGGGAGCGGCACTTCGCGGGGAGCGGGCACGCGCTCGGGTGGGGGGAGCCGCACCTGGCGTGGCCGCGCCTCTTCACGGGCGTGTTCCCGCTGGAGGTGACGTGATGCCGGTCCTGAGTTTCGACATCGGCGGGACCGGCACGCGCGTGGCCCTGGTGGACGGCGCGGTGGTGCTGGAGCGCGCGCAGGTCGTCACGCCCAGGCCGGCCACACCGGACGCCGTGCTGGCCGCCGCCGTGGCGCTTGCCGCGCCGCTGGCGGGCCGGGCGGACGCGGTGGGGGTGGCGTGTGCGGGCGCCGTGACGGACGGGCACGTGACCGCGACGGCCGTCGCGACGTTTCCCGGGTGGACGGACGTGCCGCTCGCGCCGCGGATCACGTCGGCGCTGGGCCTGCCGGCCCGCGTGCTGAACGACGCGCGGGCGGCCGCGTGGGGGGAGGCGCGGGCGGGCGCGGGGCGCGGCGTGAGCGAGTTCATGTTCGTGACGGTCAGCACCGGCGTCGGCGCGGGCCTGGTGCTGGGCGGGCGGCTGCACCTGGCCGCGAACGGCCTGGACGCCGAACTCGGGTTCACGTACCTGCCGCTTCCTCCCTGGGACGAGGACGGAGGAGTGAGTCCGGAGCCGGTCACGCTGACTGGCGTGGGAACGCTCGCGGCGCTGGAGCACCAGGCGAGCGGCACGGCCCTGGGCCGGGCGGCCACCCGGCTGGGCCTGCCGGGCGCGCGGGAACTCGCGGACGCGGCCCTGCTGGGCGACCCGGCGGGCGCGGCGATCGTGCAGCGCAGCGCGGCGCTGGTCGCGTGGCGCTGCGCGGACGCGGCGGCCCTGCTGGGCGTGACGCGCGTCGCGCTGGGCGGCAGCGTCGGCCTGCGCCCCGAGTACCTGCACCAGGTCCGCGAGGCCCTCGGGGCCTTCCCCGCCCGGTACCGGCCGGAGGTGAGGGCCGCTGAGCTGGGTGGGGACGCCGGACTGATCGGCGCGGCCCTCTGGGCGTGGGAGCCGTCCTGAACCCCGCGCAGGGCGGCGCGCTCGTGCGGCTGCGCGCCCAGGACCGCCTGCCGCCCGCCCTTGCCCGCATCGGTGCGCGCATCCTGGAACACCCGCAGGGCGTGCTGCTGCAGAGCGTGACGGAACTGTCCCTCGCGGCCCACGCGGGCGAGGCGAGCGTGATCCGCCTGTGCCGCGAGCTGGGCTTCAAGGGCTTCCAGGACTTCAAGCTCGCGCTGGCCGCCGACCTCGCCGTCACGCCGCAGGAGGACGGCGACCCCGTCAGCGCGCACGGCATCCTCGCGCGCAGCGCACAGCTCGCGCACGGCGCGGTGACCGACACCCTCAAGGTTCTCGACCCGCAGGCGCTCGAACGGGCGGCAGAGGCGCTCTCGGGCGCGTCGCAGGTGCTCGTGACGGGGCAGGGCGCGAGCGGCGTGACGGCGCAGGACTACGCGTACAAGCTGCTGCGGCTCGGGCTGAACGTCACCACGACGGCCGATCCGCACCTCGCCGCGATGCTCGCCGCGACCCTCCCGGCGGACGGCGCCGTGATCGGTATCACCCGGTCCGGCAGCACCATCGACACGGTGCACGTCCTGCGGATCGCCTGCGAGCGTCACCTGCACACCATCGCGGTCACGCAGCGTCCGCTGAGTCCGGTCACGGCCCTGGCGGGCGTGGTGCTGCATTCCGCCCGCCCGGAGGGACCGCTGGCGGGCGGGTCGGTCGCCAGCAAGATCAGCGAGATGCTGGTGCTGGAGGCGCTCTTCACGCTCATCGCGACGCGCCGGCCGGGCGCCGAGGACGCCGTTTCGAGCACGGCCGCCGCGGTCGTCGAGAAGAGCTTCTGAGTCGCGCGAGTGAAACTCCGTATCCAAGGCTACACTTCCTGAACATTGCATAAGCACGCTGTACGGGAGGGACAGGTCCCCTTCCGCTAAACTCGGCGACAGTTCCAAAGACGATGGTGCGTTTCCCTTCCCGGCCGTCCAGACCCACCGTTCTCCGGAGACCCGATGCACCGATCCTCCACCTCCAGCGTCGCCCCTCCTGCCCAGGACGGTGACGCTGCCGCGACCTACTTCCGGGTGCTCGACCGGATGGTGGACCTGTCCGGTGCGGTCCGGGGGCTCATCGCCGCGCCCGTCCGGGTGGGCGGGCCGTTCGAGATCCTGTCCAGCCGGAACGTGTCGCCGGGGCTGCTGCAGCGTCTGCGGCACTTCACGCTGCTGCCGGGCAGCGAACTCACGGCGGCCGTCCGGACCGCGCGGCCCTTCCTGCTGTCAGACGCCATGCGCGGCGAGCTGCCGCCGGGCAGCCGCCTGGACCGCACGCTGACCGCGCAGCTGGGACCGGTGCTGATGCTGCCGGTCGACGTGCAGGGCGAACTGCTGGCCCTCGTGGCCCTGAACGTCCCGCACGGCCTGCCGGACGCTGCGGTCCTGGCGGACCTCCTGAATGCCAGCCGCGACCTGCTGCCGGACCTGCGGGGAGCGCAGCTGCAGCGCAGCGAACTGCAGGCCGACACCATGCTGGAGGTGCTGGAGGAGGGCGTGCTGCTGTTCGACCCGGCGGGACGGATGCTGCGCGCCAACGCGGCCGCTCGGCGCATCGCGGGCGTGGAGCGGGACGGCGACCTGCCCGGCGCCTTCGATGACCGCTGGGGGCTGATGGACGTGCACGGCCTCCCCCTCCCGATGCACGCCTACCCGGTCGCGAGCGCCATCCGGGCCGGGCAGTCGGTGCGGGACATCGAGGCGATGTACGTCCGCCCGGACGGTCGGCGGATCGTGGTGTCGATCAACGCCACGCCGCTCGTGGTGGACCAGACGGGACGGGGCGCGGTCGTGTCGTTCGTGGACATCACCGCGAGGCATCACCTGCAGGCGCAGTTACGGGCGCAGGCCATGCAGGACCCGCTGACCGGCCTTCCGAACCGCCGGGCCCTGCAGGTCCTGCTGGAGCAGCTGTGCCTGCAGGACGCGCAGGGCCAGACGATGCTGCTGCTCGTCTGCATCGAGCGCTTCAAACGCATTTCGGACCGGCACGGGCAGCAGGTCGCGGAGACGCTGGTGCAAAAGGTCGCGCGGCGCATCCAGGCGCATCTGGCGCCGAACGGGACGGTCGCGCACCTGTCCGGGCACGAGTTCGTGGTGCTGCACCCGGTGCGTGACGAGGGGCACGCGGAACAGCTGACCTGCGCCCTGCTGGGCGCGCTCGCACTGCCTTACGAGGCGGCCGGGGTGGACGTCACGCCCACCTTCCGGGCGGGGTTCGTGCTACACCCGCAGGACGGCTTCACGCCCGGCGAACTGCTGCGGCACGCGGACCTCGCCCTGCAGCAGGGACGGTCCGGCCTGGACGGCCACTGGCAGCGGTTCACGCCGGACCTCGCGGCGTCACGGCACCGCCGCGACCGGATCGAGACGCACCTGCAGACCGCCATCGCCCAGGAACGCCTGCACGTGCATTACCAGCCGGTCACCTGCCTGCAGAACGGCCGGATCACCTCGCTGGAGGCCCTGCTGCGCTGGACGGACGAGGAACTTGGCGTGGTCAGCCCCGCCGAGTTCATTCCCGTGGCGGAAAGCACCGGCCTGATCCGGACGCTCGGACAGTACGTGCTGCGAGAGGCGCTGCGGCAGGTGCGCGAATGGAACAGTGCGGCCACCCACCCGGTCAGCGTGAACGTCAACGTGAGCGCCTCGCAGCTGCACCACGCGACCTTCCCGGAGGAGGTCCGGGACGCGCTGGAACGCGCGGGCGTCGCCGCGCACCACCTGACGATCGAAGTGACGGAGGCCGTCGCCGTGAACGACCTGCCGAACGTGACCCGGCACCTGCAGCACCTGAAACGCCTGGGGGTGCGGGTCGCACTCGACGATTTCGGCACCGGGCACTCCAGCCTCGCGGTGCTGAACCGCCTCCCGATCGACATCCTGAAGCTCGACCGGCAGTTCGTGCAGGGCGTGCACCTCGACCACACCAAGCAGGTCCTGCTGCGAAACGCCGTCCGGCTCGGGCTGGAGCTGGGCTTCCAGGTGGTGGCGGAGGGCGTGGAGGTGCAGCCGGAACTGGAGTTCCTGCTCGGCTGCGACTGCACGCACGTGCAGGGCTTCCTGCTCGCGCGGCCCGCGCCGCCCACCGCGATCGCCCTGCCCTGAAGAACTGCCGGACCTAAAGGTTTTCGTACGCCGCACCTGCCGGTTTCGCAGGGGTGCGCGGCGTTCAATGAGGGATGCTTTCCCGTACCCGCGACGACCTCCTGCCCTTCGTGCGCACGCACTGGCGCGCCCTTCTCACGCTCCTGGCGCTGGTGCTCGTGCCGCTCGGGCTGTTCGCGCACCTCGTGCACGAGGTCTTCCGCGAGGGCGGCTTCGGCTGGGATCAGGCGGTCCTGAACCTGTACGCGAATCACCGGACGCCTGCCCTGACGCGCGTGGCCGAGACGCTCGGCGTGGTGGGCGGCACGGCGGTCCTGCCGTTCGTCGTGCTGGCCATCGCGTGGGGTCTCGCGCGGGTGGGCGGACGCCCGCACGCGTGGTTCCTGGTCCTGAGCGTGAGCGGCGCCACCCTGCTGAACGTCGCCGCGAAGGTCGTGTTCCGGCGGCCCCGCCCCGACGAACTCCTGTCGGTGCTGGCGGAACCCGGCTTCAGTTTCCCCAGCGGGCACGCCATGGCGAACGCCGCCTTCGGTGCGGCGATCGCCCTGATCTTCTGGAGGTCTCGCGCCGGGTGGCCCGCCACCATCCTCGGGACGCTGTGGGCCGTGGCGGTCGGCGTGAGCCGCAACTACCTGGGGGTGCACTACCCGTCGGACGTGCTCGCCGGATGGACGGCCAGCGTGGCGTGGGTGACCGGCCTGCACCTGCTGATGGTGCGGCGCTGGCCTCACCTGCGGCAGTCCCCGCTCGGCCGTCAGGACACCCGTACGCCCGCCGGACCGGCCCGGTAATGCCGCGTCAGTCCCGGTTCCGGGCGACACCGCGCAGCGTGAGGAGGGTCGCGGCGGTGGTCGCCGTGCCCAGGCACCACCCCGCCAGGACGTCCGTCGGGTAGTGCGCGCCGAGGTACACGCGACTCCACCCGACCAGCAGGACGAGTGCAGCTGCACCGGACGCCCACCACCAGCGGCGCGGCGAGCGCCACCCGAATGCCGCCACGCTGAGCAGCAGTGCGGACGATCCGGCCGCGTGACCGCTCGGGAAGGCGTACACGGTGCGCGGCAGGGGCGGCGACTGCACGGTGAGGTGCTCGCGGATGTGGGCCTGCCGCGCGGTACGGACCGTCTGACCCTGCACCTGCGCCACAGGCCGCCGCACCACCTGCTTCACGGCCTCGTTCGCGGCGCTCACCAGCAGCACGTTCACGAGCAGCACCACGGCCCAGCGGCGACGCCCGCGCCACCACAGGACGGCTGCCAGCAGCACCGCGAGCAGCAGCACCACCTGAGGGCTGCCGAGGTTCGTGACGAGCACCGCCAGCAGCGTGCCCGGCGTGCTGTGCCCGGTCGCCAGTGCGTTCAGGAGCGACTGGTCGCCCGCCCACCCGTGCGCGAGCGGCAGCATCGCCACGAGCGGCACGGCCACTGCCGACCACGCCCAGCTCCAAGTCCACCCTCTCCCCTCGCCGTTCATCCTGCACAGTATGCCCGCCCGCGCGTTCCGACCAGGAACTGTCGACCGTGGCCGGGCTCGCCGGACCTTCAGGGCCTCGCGGGCGGCGCAGCACGCTGCGGAAGGCGCCGGGCGGGGGAGGTTCAGCCTGCCGCGCCGAGCCTGCCGAGCCAGACGCCCACGCCGAACACGACGGCTCCGCCCACCACGACCTGCAGGACGGTCTGTACGAGCGGGCTGCGCATGTAGCGGTACTTGATGAAGCTGATCAGGATCAGTTCGATGAGCACGACGATGTACGCGAGCATCAGGGCGGTCCGCAGGTCGGGGAGCAGGAACGGGAGGGTGTGGAGCATGCCGCCGAGGATGGTGGCGATGCCGGTGATGATGCCGCGCACGGTGGGGTGGCCGCGTCCGGAGACGACGCCGTCGTCGCTGAGCGCTTCGGCGAGACCCATGCTGATGCCCGCGCCGACGCTGGCGGCAAGGCCGACGTAGAAGGCATCGAGGGGTTTTCCGGTCAGGCCGGCGGTCGCGAAGATCGGGGCGAGGGTGCTGACGGAGCCGTCCATCAGGCCGAGCAGGGCGGGCTGGATCTTCTGGAGGATGAAGCTCTGGTCGTCCGTGTGGCTGGGAGCGCTTTCGGGGGTGACGTTGGCCTGCGGGAGGCCCTGGGTGGTGCCGGGTCGGGGCTGGGGCGCGGTCATGAACGGAGCTTATCAGGAACAATTCTCAATAAGCAAACCTATGGGCCAACTCGGAATTCCTCCCGGCACCACCCCCACCTTGCGGTGCCAGGAGGCGTATGGTCCAATACGGACCCTGTCACAGGCCCACCACCACCACACCCCACCAGCGCCGACCACCGGCGAGGAGCACCCATGAAGACCATGAAACTCGGTTCCAGTGACCTGCAGGTCCCCGTCGTCGCCGTCGGCTGCATGCGCCTCGACTCGCTCAGCCGCACCGACGCGGAACGCTTCGTGCAGTCCGCCCTCGACGTCGGCGCGAACTTCTTCGACCACGCCGACATCTACGGCGGCGGCGAATGCGAACGCATCTTCGCCGACGCCGTCGGCATGTCCGCCAGCACCCGCGAGAAGCTCATCCTGCAGAGCAAGTGCGGCATCCGCAAAGGCATGTTCGACTTCAGCAAGGAACACATCCTCGCGTCCGTGGACGGCATCCTTGAACGCCTGCGCACCGACTACCTCGACGTGCTCCTCCTGCACCGCCCCGACGCGCTCGTGGAACCCGACGAGGTCGCCGCCGCCTTCGACGAACTGGAGCGCAGCGGCAAGGTCCGGCACTTCGGCGTCTCCAACCAGACGCCCATGCAGATCGAACTCCTGAAACGCAGCGTGCGCCAGCCGCTCGTCGCGAACCAGCTGCAGCTCAGCATCACCAACGCCACCATGATCACGCGCGGCTTCAACGTCAACATGGAAAACGCAGAGGCCGTCGACCGCGACGGCGGCATCCTCGACTACTGCCGCCTGCACGACATCACCATCCAGCCGTGGTCGCCCTTCCAGTTCGGCTTCTTCGAGGGCGTGTTCCTCGACCATCCCAAGTTCCCGGAACTGAACGCCAAGATCGACGAGGTCGCCGCCCGTCACGGCGTCAGCAACACCACCATCGCCATCGCGTGGCTGCTGCGCCACCCGGCGCACATGCAGCCCGTCACCGGCACCACCAACCCCGACCGCCTGCGCGACTGCGTGCGCGCCGCCGACGTGCAGCTCTCCCGCGAGGACTGGTACGGCATCCTGCTCGCCGCCGGAAACACCCTCCCCTGACATCGGCACAACCACGCTGAACCTGAGCTCAAACGAACACGGCCGCCCTTCACCGGGGCGGCCGTGTTGGCATGATGTAGCTCAGTCGAGGTGCGAAGTCGCAGGGGTCGGAGACGAGAAGATCACGTCCACACCGCCCTGCCGGTTGAGGACCGTGGAGTCGAAACCCGTCCCGAGATTGACTGCTCTGCTCGTCAGGGCATTCACGTCGATCCGGACCACGGTATTCGACGTCTTCGCCCAGAGGACTCCGGGCTGGACGGCGTCAAACCCGATCAGCGAGTCGATGTACGGCAGCGTGATGACCGGGGTACGGGTGCTGCCGTCCGGGAGCGCCTGACGCAGCGTGCCGTAATCCCAGAACCAGCCGGTGCCGTCATTGGCATACACTGCCCCGTACCGCCCGTAGTTGCCGCCCACAGGCGTGACCGAATCGGCCGCCGTGTCGATCAGATACGCCACTCCGGTGTACTGGGACGCCACGATGCGCCGGCCGTCCGTGCTGACCGTCCAGGTGAGGGAACGGTAGTCGCGGGTGGCGTCCACCACCGTGACGGTCCCGTCCGGGTTGGTGTGGACCAGACTGCCCGCCGGGTTCTGGGCGTACCAGAAGCGGCCCTGCGCGTCGATCACCGGGCCGGAGGCAGCAGTGAGGCTCTCCGCGTACACCGTCTCCTGCATGCTGCCGTCGTCGTGGTACGTCCGGAGGCGCTGTCCGTCCGGACCACCGTAGGCGATCAGGTCACCCGAAGGGGCAGACAGGACCGTCCATATGATCCGGTAGTCCTGAATCGTGTCGAGCGTGAAGCTGGCGGCTGCCACGCCATTCACGTAGCGCGTGAACGTCAAGGTCTGCGTACCACTGTACGGACTGGTGGTCCGGACCCACAGTCCGTTCGCGGCAGGATACACGCCGTTGTTGACGGGGAGTGCCGTGCGTTTCGGCAGGACGTTCAGGGTAAACGACGCGGCCTGAGGGTAGGAGAACTGGGAGAGGGGGACGCTGAACGTGAACGTGACCTTCGAAGCTCCGACCATTGCGTCCGCCGCCACCTGCAGGGGCAGCGTCACGGTGGTCGGGCCGCTGGACGTGACCTGCACCGTCTGCGGGGGGACCGTCACGCCCGTCGGCAGGCCGCTCACACCCACCGTGACCGGGCCGTTGAGGCCGTTCACGCTGTACAGGCTGAGCGTGACACTGCCCGAATCGCCCAGTGCGACGTTGACGGGCAAGGGTGTCCCGTACGAGGACAGGCTGACGCTGGGGGTCAGCACCTGCAGCGAGAGCGGCATCTGCCCGAGCGGCGCGTCGTTGCCGTCCTTGAGGACCAGCGCATCGGAGGACAGGAAGTAAGGGTGGTCGGGCGCGTCTGCGGCCGCGACGAACGTGAGTGGCGTGCTGAGCGCCTGCGCGCGCAGGCCCTGCGTGCCGAGGCTCGCGAGGTTCACGGTGGACGGCTCGACCGTCACGCCGGGAACCGTGGTGGAGAGGCGCACCGTGCCGCTGTACCCGCCGAGCTGCAGGAACTTCACGTTGCGGGTCACGCGCTCGCCGGGATGCAGGACGATGGTACTGGTGTCCGTGACGGAGGCACTCACGCCAGCGGCGTTGCGTACCGCCGTGAGGACACTGCGGGCCCCGCTGTTCAGGTCGTAGACGTTCGACCCGAAGACCTCCACGGCGTTCCAGCCTGCTTTGAGGTGAACGGAGTAGTAGGTGTTCCCGAAGCACCAGACGTTGCCTTCAATGTCGACCGGCGCCTTGGCGTAGACGTGCGCGACCCTGGACGTGGAACGACGCCCCCCGGCCACGATGGATTCCTGCAGCGTCCCGATCGGGTCGCCCTGCACGCCTGTGGTCCGCAGGGCGTCGTACACCGCGATCTCGGCGTCGGAGTCGGAGATCGTGCCGGAGAAGGAGCACCCGAACGAGAAGTAGTTGCTCGGCATGATAACCCGCGTGAAATCCGAAGCGGCAGGCACGGCGGGCAGCGCGTAGTCCACCTCTCCGGCCGCACCGATGTCGAAGCCCGGCGCGGTGTACAGCGAACCGAACGTCGCCCGACCGCCGTACAGCGCCGTGTCGGTCACGCGGCCCCGGATACGCGTGGCGTCCGGAACGGAACCCGTCGCGGTCAGCGCCGGGTCGTCCTGGACGGGCGTGAACACCAGGCGGAAGTTGTACACGTCGGATTTCGGGCTGTCCGGGTCGATGCCCTCGATGTCGACGCCGAGCGTGACGGTGGTGTGCTCACCCGGTGCGAGCGCGAGCGCGACCCGCCACCCGGCGTTCTGCACCGTGGCGCTCAGGCCCGCCGGGGGGACCGGCACCACACCGCTCACGTCGAGGTCAGAGCGGTAGATGTTCCCGGTGTAAGTGATTTCACCGGTGGCCGGGTCGAGGGTCTCGCCCGAGGTGGCCTGCAGGCTCGCGGCCTTCGCGGAGGCGTCGCTGCCGTCGAAGTACGTCAGGGCGCGGTACGGGGTGCCCGCGATGGTGGGCGTGGACGCGTTGTTGCTGGGGTCGCCGTCCGTGTCGGCCGTGACGGTCGGCAGGAAGTACAGGTTGCTCAGGGTGGCCGCCGTGGTGTTGGTGACCTGGAAGGTCGCCTCCACGTGCCGCACCTTGCGCACGCGGTCCGTGAACGACGCCACGCTTATCGGCGTGGGCGTGATGGCGATCGCCTCGTCGGGCGCGTTCACGAGGCCTTGGGCAGTCATGCGGGAGGGCGTCAGCGTCTGCGCTTTCACGGCGGGCGTGTCGGCGCCCACCGACTGGAAGGCAACCTCGTACAGCGGTCCGGCAGCGTGAACTTCACTGCCCGGCTGGGTCGCTGGGGTCGGCCTGGTCGCCGTGGGAGTCGGAGGGGTCGAGCATGCGGCCAGCAGCAGCGGCAGGCCGAGACTGGCGAGAAGGGATCGGCGGATGTTCAAGAGTGTCTCTCCGGGAGGGCAGGAAGGAAGTTCTTCGGTTCAAGGGTTAGAAGACGTGACAACCAGCGTGGCAGTGGTGAAGGAGGAAGCGCTGTTCGGCCGGTCAGTCTGCAGTGTGATGGTGCTGGGCCCGGTGGGCGCGTCCGCAGTGGCCGTGACCTGCAGGCTCGCCAGGGCGTTTCCTGGGGGGCCACTCACCTGGACCGTCTGCGGTGTCGCGGTCACGCCTCGCGGCAAGCCGGAAAGGCTGACAATGACTGGACCGTTCTGGCCGTGCGTACCGTATAGGGTCACGTATACAGTCGTCGTTCCACCCTGAGGCAGCATCAGATCGGAAGTATTGAGGGTTGCGTACACGCCGGGCACGCTGAGATCCACGTTGATGGGTGTGCTCCCGAGGACCGTGCCGCCCGTGTCGCTGACGGTGAGGGCGTCCGTGAAGGTGTACCAGGTGTGGGCGGGCGCGTCCGGCGCGGCGATGAAGGTGATGGGCGTGGAGAGCGCCTGCGTGCCGAGGCGGCCGAGGGTGATGGTGGAGGGTTCCACGGTGACACCGGGGACGTTCGTGCCGAGCGTGACGGTGCCGCTGTACGCGCCGACCTGCAGGAAGCGGGCGTTCCGGGTGACGCGCTCGCCGGGGTGCAGGGTGATGGTGGAGTTGTCGGTGAGGGTGGCGGTGACGCCGGGGGGGCGGCGCGTGAGGGTCAGGACGCTGCGGGCGAGCGGGTCGAGGTCCTTCATGACCTGCGCCTGGTTGGTGCCGCTGATCTCGATGGCGTTCCAACCGGGCTTGAGGTGCAGGTCGTAGTCGGTGGTGAGGGGGCGGTTGGAGCAGCTGACCTTGGCCTGCAGCACCAGGGTCTCCCGGCCTGGGTTGTACACGCGGGCGACGATGGCGCCGTTCACCTTGGCGTGGCTGACGATCGTTTCCTGCACGGTCGCGACCGGGTCGCCGTCGGCACTCGAGGCGAGCAGTCCGGCGTACAGGGCGAACAGGGCTCTGGAGTCGCTGACGGTGCCGCTGTACTTGCAGGGGTCACCGGCGGGCGGGACGGCGAGCGTCAGGTCCGCGGAGGGCGGCACGTCCGTGACCGGAAGATTCACGGCGCCGGCCGTCCCGATGACGGTCTGCGCCCCGAACTGGCTGCGGGGCAAGCTGACGCCGTTCACGAGCCTGAGGCTGCCGCCGTACACGGCGGAGTCGTTCAGGGTGCCGCGGATGCTGCCGGGGTTGACGGCCGTGCCGCTTGCGGCGGTGGAGGGGTCGTCCTGCGCGGCCGTGACGAGCAGCGTGAAGTTGTAGGGGTTGGCTTTGGGGTTGCTGAGGTCGATGCCCTGCTCGCTCACGGAGAAGGTGACGGTGGTGCTCTGGCCGGGCGCGAGTGACGGGGAGACCTGCCAGCCCTGGTTCTGTACGGCGGCGCTCAGTCCGGCGGGCGGGGTGGGCGTGATGCCGGTGGCGTCGAGGCCGGTGAGGAAGGGGTTGCTGCCGGGGTCGTCGCTGCTGGTGCCGGTGGCGGCATTGAGGATCCGTGCGCGTTCCGGGGCGAGTGTGGTGGCGCGGGCGGCCGCGTCGCTGCCGTCGAAGTACTGCACCGACTGGAAGGGGGTGCCGGTGATGGTGGGTGGGGCGCCGTTGTTGCCGGGGTCGGCGTCGGTGTCGGTGGTGACGGTCGGCAGGAAGACGAGGTTGTCGAGGGTGGCGGCGGTGGTGTTGGTGACCTGGAAGGTCGCCTGGATGTGCCGGGTTCGGGTGGCGGGGTCCGTGAAGGCGGACGTGGCGATGGGGGCGCTGCTGACGGTGAGCGTGGCGGGGCCGGCCACGAGGCCCTGCGTGCCGAGGTGCTGGCCGACGCTGCTGGCCCTGACGGTGGGGGCCTTGTCGGTGACGCCCTGGAAGGTGATGGCGTACAGTGCGCCGAGTCCGGGGGCGGGGGTGACGGTGGGGGTGGTGGGTGCGGCGGTGGGGCCGCAGGCGGCGAGGAGCGCCAGGCCTGCGGTGACGGGGAGGAGGGTGGACAGGATGTTCTTCAACGGCGACCTCGCGTGGCGTGGAGAGTGACAGGCAATAAAGCTGCGATTCTAAAGATATCTTCATTTCTTCACCCTGTCAGGTCATCTGTCACTCACGTTGGGCGGACGGGCTGCCGGTGTCGTCCGGCGCTTTAGCGCGGCTTTACCTTCGGGGCCTACCTTCCGCGCATGACGTTCGAGCGCCGACCTGATCCCGTGCCGTCTGCCGAGCCTGTGTCCTTCGTGTTCGCGGACCCCGGCGGTCGGCGATGGCGCACCCTGCGGCTGGTGCTGCTGGTGTGTGCGGGCGTGGTGGGGCTGCTGCTGGCGGGGCTGGGCGTGAGCGTGGCGTTCAGGCCTGCCCTGCCGGGACTGGCGCTGCTCGACACGGCGCCCGCGCAGGAACGGCGCACGTTCATGGAGCGCGTGCATCCGGGCACGCCCGTGGCAGCGTTCGCCCCGGCTCTCCCGGCGGCGCACGGGACGCGGGGCGCGCCGGAGGTGACGGGCTTCTACGTGAACTGGGACGACAACAGTTTCAGTTCCCTCCGGCAGCACCTCTCGTCCCTGACGGAACTCGACCCGGAAGCGCTGCACTTCACGGACGCGGGGCTCCTCCCGGACGATCCGGTGAAGACCGCGAACCTGCTCGCGTTCCTGCACGCCCAGCCGGGGCGCGGGGTGCGGCTCGTGCCGCTCGTGAACAACTACGACAACCGGACGCAGGCGTGGCAGAGTGCCCCGCTCGCGCGGATGCTGCGCAGTGTGGACGAGCGGCGGGCGCTGGAGGATCACCTCCTGCGGTACGTGCGGCAGGTGGGCGGGGCGGGCCTGATGATCGACTTCGAGCAGGTGCCGGCGGACGTGCAGCCGCAGTACGTGGCGTTCCTGCATGAACTGCATGCGCGCACGCGGGCGAACGGGTGGCGGCTGAACGTGGCGCTCCCGCTGGACGACGACAACTACCCGTACGCGCAGCTGGGAGCGGCCGTAGACCGCGTGCACCTGATGGCGTACGACGAGCACGATGACGGCGGCGCGCCCGGCCCGGTCGCCGCGCAGGGCTGGCTGCAGGACACCCTGCAGGCCCGGCTGGCGCAGCTGCCCGCGGGCGAGGTGGTGCTGGACGTCGGCAATTACGGGTACGACTGGGGCGCGCACGGCGGCAGCACCCTGTCGTACCAGGACGCGGTCACGCAGGCGCAGTCGGCGGGCGTGTCGCCGCACCTGGACGCGGGGAGCCTCAACCCGACGTACACGTACCGCGCGGCAGACGGGGCGCACACGGTGTGGTACCTGGACGCGGTCAGCACCTTCGATTCGGTGCAGGCGGCGCGGCGGCTCGGGGTGAATCAGGTGGCGCTGTGGCGGATGGGGACCGAGGATCCGCGCGTGTGGAGGGTGCTGAACAGAACGGCGCTCGGCACGCCCGGCCTGCTCGGGCAGGACGTGGTGGGCGCCCTGCGGCCGCTGCCGTACGGGTATGACCTCGCGTACCGTGGCCGTGGCGAGCTGCTGCGGGTGGTGTCGCAGCCGCGCGACGGGCTGCGCGCCCTGACCTTCGAGGCGGGGCGGGGCCTCGTGACGGGCGAGCGCACGGTGCGTCCCGCGAGTCCCTTCGTGATCGGCCGCTGGGGGAGCACGCACCCCAGGGACATCGCCATCACCTTCGACGACGGTCCGGACCCCACCTGGACGCCGAAGCTGCTGGACATCCTGCATGCCGCGCAGGCGCCCGCGACGTTCTTCGTGGTGGGCCTGCAGGCGCAGCAGTACCCGGGCCTGGTGCGTCAGGAGGTCGCGCGGGGCATGAGGTCGGCTCGCACTCGTTCACGCACCCGAACCTCAGCATGGTCTCCCCCACCCAGGTGCGGCTGGAGCTGGACGCGACGCAGCGCCTGCTGCAGAGCGAGCTGGGGCGCGGCACGCTGCTCGTCCGGCCGCCGTTCGCGGAGGACGTGGAGCCGGCCACGCCGGAGCAGGCGCGCGTGCTGCAGCAGGCGAGCGCCCTGGGGTACACGACGGTCGGGATGGGCGTCGACCCGGAGGACTGGGCGAAGCCCGGCACGGACGCGATCGTGCGGGCCGTGCTGCAGCAGGTGCAGGACGGGGCGGGTCAGGTGGTGCTGCTGCACGACGCGGGCGGGAACCGCGCGCAGACGGTGGCGGCCCTGCCGCGCATCATCCGTGAGCTGCGCGCCCACGGGTACCGGCTGGTGACGGTGTCGGCCCTGGCGGGCCTGTCGCGCGAGCAGGTGATGCCGCCCACCACCGGCGTCGGTGCGTGGCTGACGCGGGCGGGCGGCTTCGGGTTCGGGCTCGTCACGGCGTTCGGGGTGCTGCTCGCGGCGCTGTTCGTGACGGGCATCGTGCTCAGCTGCCTGCGGCTGGCGTTCATCAGCGTGCTGGGCCTGCTGGAGGCCGCCGGGCGCGGACGACAGGACAGGGACGCGCCGGGTGTGGCGGCGTTCCTCGTGCCGGTCACGGTGCTCGTCCCGGCCTTCAACGAGGAACGCGTGATCCTGGCGACCGTGGCGAGCCTCCTTACGCAGGGCGACGCTTCGCAGGTGCGGGTCCTCGTGATCGACGACGGCAGCAGCGACAGGACGGCGCAGGTGGCGCTGGACGCGTACGGCACGCACCCGCAGGTGGAGGTGCACCGCGTTCCGAACGGCGGGAAGGCCAGCGCCCTGAACCACGGGCTGCGGCTCGCGCGGACGGACGTGGTGGTCGTGATCGACGCGGACACGCAGCTCGCGCCGGGCGCCCTGGCGGCCCTGACGCGGCCCTTCGCGGACGGCTCGGTTGCCGCGGTGGCCGGGAACGCCAAGGTCGGGAACCGCGTGAACCTCCTGACGCGCTGGCAGGCGCTGGAGTACATCACGGCGCAGAACGTGGAGCGGCGCGCGCTGGCCCTGCTGAACAGCGTGTCGGTCGTGCCGGGCGCGATCGGCGCGTGGCGCCGGGACGTGCTGCTGGAGGTGGGCGGCTTCGCCACCGACACGCTCGCCGAGGACGCGGACCTGACCCTGCGGGTCCTGGCGGCGGGGTGGCGCGTCACGTACGAGCAGCGGGCCGTGGCGTTCACGGAAGCGCCGCAGACGGTGCGCGGTTTCCTGAAGCAGCGGTTCCGCTGGATGTACGGCATCCTGCAGGCCACGTGGAAGCAGCGGGGCGCGGTGCGGGCCGGGCAGCGGCGTCTGGCGTTCGTGACGCTGCCGAACGTGCTGGTGTTCCAGGTGGTGCTGCCGCTGGTGAGTGCCCTGCTGGACGCGGCGATGCTGATCAGCACGGCGTGGAACGTTCAGCAGGCGAGGTTCCATCCGGATTCGCCCGGCATGAGCGGTCACGTGCTGGCCTTTTACCTGCTGTTCGTGGGGGTGGACCTGTTCGCGGGGGTGCTGGCGTTCGCGCTGGAGCCGGGCGAGCGCTGGAGTCTGCTGCTGTGGCTGCCGCTGCAGCGGTTCTTCTACCGGCAGCTGCTGTACGTCGTGGCGATCCGGGCGACGCTGGCCGCGCTGCGTGGCGGGACGGTCGGCTGGGGCAAGCTCGAACGGCTCGGGACGGTCCGGCTCGGGACGGAGGGCGTGCGGCAGGGCGAGCCGCGGACGGGGGGCGGAGCCGCCGGTGACTGAACGCACGGCCGGTCGCCCGGCCGGGTTCAGCGGGGCCAGTACGCGATGACGGCCGCGCCCACCAGGGCGAGAAGGGCACCCCACAGGCTCGGCGCGTCCGGCACGTGGCCGTCCACCACCCGGCCCCACAGCAGCGAGAACACGATGAACAGCCCGCCGTACGCGGCGTACGTGCGCGCGAAGTCGAGGCTCTGCGCCTGCAGGGTCGGGAGGACGCCGTACAGCACGAGCATGAGCGCGCCGACCGCGCCCACCCAGACGGGGCGCCCCTCGCGCAGCCACAGCCACATCAGGTAGCCGCCTCCGATCTCGGCGAGGCCTGCCAGGGCGAACAGCAGCACGGAACGCAGCATGCAGGGCAGTGTAGAGGGTGCGGCCCGGTCGCGGGGAGGTCGGGGACCGGAGGCGCAGCTTGCCCTGCGGTACGAATGCAGGAGGGAACGGCGGAGCGGTCGCCGCGGCAGGCTTCACAGCCTCGTGAAGGCAGGGGTGAGAGACCTGTGACGGGCGGCGCTCTAGAGTGAAGGTGTCGGCCGGGCGCCGTATCCGCCCGGTCCGTGAGGAGTGCTCGTGATCGTTGTCTTCGAGACCGGTGGGGTGCGCGTGCGTTGTCCCGGTGCGGGGCAGGAGGACGTCGTGACGCGCCCGGGCGGGAGGCTCGCGTATGATTCTGGGAGCATGAACGTCTCCTGCGCGGCGAGGGCCGCCCTCGTCTCCCGGGTCGCCGGTACGAACGCTCCCGGCAGGGCGGTGTCCGGCACAGGACGGCAGGGAGGTGGGCGGTGATCGCGGCTGATCTCGCCCTGCTGGACGCGCTGTCGGACGCGGTGCTCAGCACGGACACGGCCGGCACCCTGACGGGGTTCAACCGTGCTGCGGCGACCCTGTACGGCCTGACGGGCGCGCATGTGGGGCAGCCGTTGTGGTCGCTCGTCACGCACCTGCACACCACGCCGGGCGGCGTGCCGGAGGAGACGCACCTGCGCCGGGACGGGCGGGTCCTGACAGTGCGGCGCACGGCCGTCCCGGTCCTGCAGGACGGGATCGTCGCCGGGCACCGTCACGTCGTGCAGGACTTCACGCGCGCCCGCGCCGAGACGGACACCATGCAGATGCTGCGCGGCGTGGCCGGGCACGCGAGCGATTCGATCATCCTGATCGACGTGCTCGGCCCGACGCCAGAGAGCATGATCGTCCGGTACGTGAATGCGGCGTTCACCGAACGGACAGGCATCCCGGCCGGGGAGATCGTGGGACGGCCGCTGCAGCTGTCACCGGACCTGACAGGCAATTCCGAACTGTGGCAGGCGTGTCAGTCGGCGCTGCGCGAACGGCAGAGCGTGACGCTGGACTTCCCGCGGCCGGCCGGACCGAAGGGGGACGCGCGCGTGCTGGAGATCCGCCTGATGCCGTTCGCGGACATGCCGGACCGCTGGATCGGCCTGATCCGGGACGTGACGGCGCAGCGCCGCATGGACGAGCGCCTGAAGATGATGGAGCAGTCGGTGAATCACGCGCAGGACGGCATCCTGCTGTGTGACCTGGACCTGCGGACGCGGGAGGCGTCGTGTATCTACGTCAATCCGTCGTTCACGCGCCTGACGGGCTTCGGGTCGCCGGAGGTGGTGGGACGCCACCCGATCTTCCTGATCGAGGCGACCATGACGCCCGCCGAACTGAGGGACGTCGCGGAGCGTGTGATGGCGGGAACCATCACCGCTCAGCGCATGCAGTTGCGTCGCCGGGACGGGCAGCTCATGTGGACGGACCTGACCTTCAGTGTCGTGAGCCGTTCGGGAAGCAGGACGACCTGGATGGTGATGCTGCGCGACGCGAACGCGGAGGTGTGGGCCGAGACGGTCGCGCTCGACACGCGCGCCGTGCTGGAGATGGCCGTGCAGGGACGCGCCTTCTCTGACGTGCTGGACGCCGTGTGCCGCATGGTGACGACGCAGGTGCAGGGGGCGAGTGCCGTGGTGGCCGCGCGGGTCGGAGAGGAGGTGATGGTGCTCGCGTCGGACGTCCGCTCGCGTGACCTGCTGAATCAGCTGCGGACGCTGGAGCCGTTCCGGACGGGCGCGGAGGGCGGCAGTATCGGCCTGGCGATGCAGCGCAACGCGCCGGTGATCGTGACCGAGATCCACGATTACCCCGGCCCGGTCCGGTACTGCGACGCCTTCCAGGCACTGGGCGTGCAGGGCATCTGGACGGTCCCGACGCACGGTCCGCACGAGCAGCCGACCGGTGCCATCGCGGTGTACGTCCCGGAGGGCCGAGCGCCGGGGGCCGAGGAACGCCGCCTGATCGGGGACGCGGCGCACCTCACGAGCCTGATCCTGGAGCGGGACCGCGCGCAGCGTGAACTGCAGCACCTGGCCCTGTTCGATCCGCTGACGGGCCTCCCGAACCGCTCGCAGTTCCAGGCGCTGCTGACGCAGGAGGTGCAGCGCGCGCAGCGCGACGGGCACCGCTTCGCGGTGGGCCTGCTGGACCTCGACCGCTTCAAGGGCATCAACGACACGCTCGGCCACGACGCCGGGGACGACCTGCTGCAACAGGTGGCGTCCCGCCTGCGTTCGATGTTCCGGGAGGAGGACGTGGTGGCCCGAATGGGCGGCGACGAGTTCACGCTGCTGCTGTCGTTCCACGGGGAGCGGGATCAGGTGAGGGCGGGCGCGGTCCGGCAGCTGCAGCGGATCTTCGAGTCGCCGTTCCTGCTCGGCGGCCGGGAGGTGTTCGTGCGCGGCAGTCTGGGCCTGGCACTGTATCCGGAGGACGCACTGACCGGCGTGGACCTGCTGCGGCAGGCGGACGTGGCGATGTATCAGGCGAAACGCAGCGGGCAGACGGTGACGCTGTTCGATGAGCGGGGCGGAGACAGCGTGACGGAGTTGCACCTCGAGGCGGACCTGTACCGCGCGCTGGACCGCGGTGAGTTGCGGGTGACGTATCAGCCGACCTTCAATGCCGCTTCGCGGCTGGTGGGTGCGGAGGCGCTGCTGTCGTGGCTGCATCCGGTGCAGGGCGTCGTGCCTCCGGCAGTGTTCATTCCCATGGCGGAGCACAGCGGTCTGATCGTGCAGATCGGGCGGTGGGTGCTGCGTGAGGCGACGCGGCAGCTCGCCCTGTGGCAGCGGCAGTACCCGCACCTGACGGTCAGCGTGAACCTCAGCGCGCGGCAGTTCCGGAACAATGACCTCGTCCAGGACGTTCAGGCGATCGTCGAGGAGAGCGGCATCCGGCCCGGCACGCTGGTGCTGGAGGTGACGGAGAGCCTGCTGATGGACGTGCCGGACGCGCAGGACGTCCTGATGCGCCTGCGGGAACTGGAGATCGAGCTGGACCTCGACGATTTCGGGACGGGGTACAGCAGCCTGTCGTACCTGCAGCGTTTCCCGTTCACGGGCCTGAAGATCGACCGGTCGTTCATGACGAATCTGGACCTCCATCCGGATGGGCGAGGCAGCACCGGGGAGAACATCGTGCGGTCCGTGGTGGCGCTCGCGCACAGCCTGCACCTGAGCGTCACGGCAGAAGGGGTGGAGACGCAGGCGCAGGCGGAGTTCCTGCGCGGGATCGGCTGTGAGGTGCTGCAGGGGTATCTGCTGGGTCGGCCGGTCGCACCGGAGGCGTTCCCGCTGGAGTTGCTGTCGGTGAACACACCGGTCCGCTGAGGGACGTGGGGCGTTTCGTGATGCACGGTGCGGGGAGGACCGTGCCGTGGAGACGGACGGGCGGGAGCGGGGCGGGGGGCCGGCGTGTGGGACCCAGTTGAGCTGATCCCGGATTGAGCCGAGCGCCAGGGGGACCGACAGCTCCGGTCTGGAGGATATGGATGCGTGCGGGCGTTCCCTCCTGCGGCGCGGTGCCGGTCATGGGTGCCCGTCTGCCCGGCGGGGGGGGCCGTCTTCTCCGGAACCGGACGGAGAGCGTATGAGACGGCAATTCATGAAGATCTGCCCCTTGAACGGACCCCGCTGCTGTGTTAATATTGAGTCACACGAGGTTCACAATGCACTCACAAATACTGTCCGGCCTGGTCCTGTTCAACCTCGTCTGCCTGCTCGCCTTCACGATCCTCTGCCTGAGGGCACCGCAGCTTCCCGAAGGTTTCGAGATCTAAGCACGCTCCACGTCACCACGAAACCAGCCGTGCGCCACGGTCACCTGCGGGGTCGACCGTGGCGCACGGCTGTCCGCTCTCTCCCGGCCGCACGTGAAGCCGCGGTGACTGCACCGGGGATGGCCGCACGGGCGTCTTCACCGGCGCCGGGTGGCGAAGAACGGGTGCCGGTGGCGGTTCCGGCGTTGCCGGAACCGCCTCGCCGTCCCGAGAGACGGACGCCAATACTTGACTATTCCGCTAGGTTTATTTAACTTGGCCGGGTGAATCGCTCCCTGCTCCTCACCGCCGCCCTGCTCAGCGGCCTCGGCGCCGCCCAGACCAGCCCGCGCCCCGCCGCCACCCTCACGGTCCAGCACGACGAGGGCAGCGCCCAGGTCCGCCGCGACCCCAGACGCGTCATCGTTCTCGACGAGGAAGCCCTCGGCTGGATCTACGCCCTGGGCGTCAGTGACCGCCTGGTGGGCCTCGGCAGCGCCGTCCTCACGCCCGCCGACCTCACCCCGGACGGCCACGTGAAACCCGAACGTATCCGGGGCACCTTCCTCGCCCGCGGCGACCTGAGCCACGCCACCTTCGTGGGCAACTGGACGCAGCCGAACCTCGAAACGATCCTGGCCCTGAAACCCGACCTGATCGTCCGCGCCACCTGGCAGGGCAACGGCAACTACCCGCAGCTCAGCCGCATCGCGCCCACCCTCGGGTACAGCGAACAGGACAGCGGCTACTGGCGCAAGGGCCTGCGCGACCTCGCCCGTATCTTCGGACGGCAGCAGCAGGCTGAGAACGTCATCCGGCAGGTCGCCGACACCAACCGCACGAACGGCCGCGCCCTGCAGGCTGCCGGCGTGTTCCGCAAGTACCCGAAGGCCGTGGTCGTCTCGCCCTTCAAGGGCGGCGGCACCTACCTGTACACCAAGACGCGCCTGATCGAGGACGTGCGCGCCCTCGGCTTCCGGGACGGCATGAAGTCCGACGCCAGCACGCTCGGCGTGGGCGGCGTCGTGAGCGACGAGGCACTCCTCGCCCTCCCGAAGGACACCCTGGTGATCGTGTTCCCACCCGGCGGGCAGTACAACGGCGCACAGGACTTCCTGAAGAGCGCCGTCGGCCAGCGCCTCAAGGACCAGACCGTGCTGTACACCCAGGAACCCAACAGCCCCTGGGCCGGTCCGCTCGTGTCCATCCGCGACAGCAGCGGCCTCACCAAAGTCATCCTGGAGAAGGTGAAGTGACCTGCTCCACCACAACCGGGACGCCGTCCTCACGGAGCGCCGCTGACGGCGGCACGGCGGCCCCGCGCGTGGCCAGGACGCCGGAGGCGTGACCCGCCTGCCGCTGTGCTCCGCGGAGTCGATCGCCGCGGGCGAGGACCCCATCGGGACCGCGCCGCACTGGGCGGAGGTGACGGTGCTGGAACTCGACGTCCCCGTCTGGGCGCGCGTGCGCGACGCGGACGCCTGGACGCCCGCGCAGCGGGACGTGTTCGCCGCGCTGCGCGAGCGGGTCGAGGCGAGCGGCGCGGGCTTCGGGCTGCTGATGAGTGCGCCCGTCACGCCCGGCGGGCCGCTGCGCGTGCGGCACTACACGCTGGCGGGCGGCGGCTACGTCCGGCAGGACTACCTGAGCACGTGGCCTCAGAGCGAGTGGGCGCGCGGTCTGCACGACACCCTGATCGACCCGGCGAACCTGCGGGACTGGGCGCGGCCGCCCGCCGTGCCCGGCCCGGACCTGCACGTCTGCACGCACGGCACGGTGGACGCCGCGTGCGGCCGAGCCGGGATTCCCGTGTACCGTGCGCTGCAGGACGCGGGCGTGCGCGCGTGGCGCACCGGGCACTTCGGCGGTCACCGCTTCGCCGCGACGGCCGTGGACCTGCCCGCTGGGCTGCTGTGGGCGCACCTGACGCCGGAACTGGCCGTGCAGGTCGCCCGGCGCGAGGTGCCGCCCGAGCACGCCGCACGGCACCTGCGTGGCTTCGCGGGCCTCCCGCCGCTCGCGCAGGTCCTCGACCGACACCTGCTGCTGCAGCACGGCTGGTCGTGGCTGGACCGCGAACGCCGCGCCACCCTGACCGCCGCCCCGGACGGCACGCGCGTCACCCTGCACGTCGGCGCACCGGGGGACGGGAGCGGTGACCCGGCCACCTACCGGGCAACCGTGACGGCCGCGCCGGACCTGCACCTGCGCGGCTCCAGCCACGACGCCGCCCGCTCGCGCGTGCCGCAGTATCGGCTCGGACCGGTCGAGCAGTTGCAGCCGGACGCCGCCAGGAGCGGCCCATGACCGCCGTGCGCCCGCGGGCGGCCGCGGCCCTGCTGCTGCCGCTCTCGGCCGCCGTCCTCCTGCTGTGCGTGCTGGTGTCGCTCGCGCTCGGAGCGAGCGACATTCCACTGCCGGAAGCGGCGCGCCTGCTGCTGCGCCCGGACGACAGCACGAACAGCCTCGTGATCCACACGCTGCGCCTGCCGCGCACCCTGGTCGCCGTCCTGGCGGGCGCCGCGCTCGGCGTGTCGGGCCTGCTGCTGCAGGGCGTGACCCGCAACCCGCTCGCCGACCCGGGCGTGCTGGGCGTCGAGGCGGGCGGCGCGCTCGCCCTGCTGATCATGGTGGTGTTCTACCCGGCCGCGCCCGCCGCGCTGTTCGTGCCCGCCGCGTTCCTGGGCGGCGTGCTGGCCGCCCTGGCCGCCTACGGCGCGGCGCGCACGGTGGGCGTGACCCCGCTGCGGCTCGCGCTGGCGGGCGTGGCGGTCGCGTCCCTGGCGGGGGCGGCCACGCGCACCGTGCAGCTCCTCTTCGAGGACCGCGCGCAGGGCGCCCTGTTCGCGCTGTCCGGCTCGCTCGCCGGGCGCACCTGGGCGCAGCTCGCGCAGATCGCGCCGTGGCTCGCGGGCGGCCTGCTGCTCGCCCTGCTGGTCGCCCCGCGCGTGAACGTCCTCACGCTCGGTGAGGACGTCGCCCGCAGCCTCGGCGCGCGGACCGGACGCGACCGGATGATCGTCACGTTCCTCGGCGTGCTGCTCGCCGCCGGGTCCGTCAGCGTGTGCGGCCCCATCGGCTTCATCGGCCTGATCGTCCCGCACGCCGCCCGCGCCCTGATCGGCGCGGACCACCGCCTGAGCGTCCCGCTCTCCGCGCTGCTCGGCGCGGCCTTCCTGACGCTCGCCGACACCGCCGCCCGCCTCATCGACCGGCCCGCCGAGACGCCGGTCGGGGTGCTGGTCGCGGCGGTCGGCGCGCCCTTCTTCGTCCTCGTCGCCCGCCGTGCCGGACGCCGCGACTGATCCCCTCACCCCCATCAAGGACTTCAACCATGCCCAGAAATTCCTCCCGCCTCGTTTCCGCCCTTCTCGTCGCGGCCCTCGGCAGCGTGACGGCCGCGGCCGTCACCGCGCAGACCGAGCGCGGCGCCCTGACCCTCCCCTCCCCCGCCCGCCGCGTCGTGGCGCTCGAATACTCCTTCGTGGACACCCTGCTCGCGCTGGGCGTGCGGCCCGTCGCGGCCGCGCTCGGCACGCAGGGCGGCGACCGAGGTGCGCCCCCGTACCTGCGCGGCAAGGTGAGCGGCATCCCGCAGGCCGGAAGCCGCGCTCAGCCGAGCCTGGAGACCATCGCGGCCGCCCGGCCGGACCTGATCCTCGCGGACGCCCTCATTCACAAGGACAGCGCCGCCAGCTTCTCGCGGCTCGCGCCGACCGGCGTGTTCGCCAGCCGCCGCGCGAACCTCGACGAACTGAACGACCAGACCCTGCAGATCGGGCGACTCGTGGGCCGCGAGGCTGCCGCCCGGCAGCTGCTCGCCGACCAGAAGAGCCTGATCCAGAAGGCCCGCGCCTTCACGAAGAAGAACGCGCCGACCTTCGTGGCGGGCGTCGTCACGCCCACCTCCTTCACGGTGCACACGCAGGGCAGCTTCGCGGGCAGCTTCCTCGAGGCGGTCGGGCGCCGCAACGCCGTGCCGGTCCGGGACGGCCAGACGCAGTACGAGACGAGCCTCGAAGGACTCGTGGCCCTCGACCCGCAGACGCTGGTGCTGTTCACCGCCCCCGACGAGAAGCCCATCACCGACACCTGGGCCAGGAACCCGCTGTGGCAGAAGCTGAGCGCCGTGCAGCGCGGCCGGGTGTACACCTTCGACCGGGACGACTGGACACGCGGGCGCGGCCCGACCGCCCTGAAACTGATGATCGCGCAGACCATTCAGAGCCGCTTCCTGCAGGACGCCGCGCCGAACGGCCCCTTCAAGTACCAGCCGTGACGGCGGCCCTCCCGGTCCGGCCCCGCTTCACGGCGCGGCGCGCCCTGTTGATCGGCGCGGCCCTGCTGGCCCTGTGCGCCGCGCTGGGCGTGCTGGCCCTCGGCCTGGGGGCCGTCCGCACTCCGGCCGGGGACGTGGTCCGGGTCCTGCTGGGCGGCGGGGACGCCCTGACGCGGCAGCTGGTGCTGGACCTGCGCGCGCCGCGCGTGGTGGTCGCGCTGCTGTGCGGCGCGATGTTCGCCGCGTCCGGCACGGTCATGCAGGGCGTGATCCGCAACCCGCTCGCGTCCCCGGACCTGATCGGCGTCGGGGCGGGCGCGGGCCTCGCCGCGACCGTGTTCCTGCTCGCGTGGCCCCAGGCGCCGGCGGGCGGTCTGCCGTGGGCGGCCCTGGCCGGCGCGTGGGGCGGCTTCGGGCTGGTATTGCTGCTCGCACGGGAAGGCGGCGGGCGACTGCACCCGGTGCGGCTCGCGCTGGTGGGCGTCGCGGTCGCTGCCGCGCTCGGAGCGGCGCAGCAGCTCGTGCTGGTGCGCGCGCCGGACGGCCTGAGCAGCGCCCTGACCTTCCTGACCGGCACCGTGTACGGCGCGGACGCGGACCGCGCCGTGCGCCTGCTGCCGTGGGCGGCCGTGCTGCTGCCCGCCGCGCTGATCCTGCACCGGACCCTCGACGTGCTGAGCCTCGGCGAGGACCTCGCCACCAGCCTCGGCACGCGCGTCCAGCCGTCCCGGCTCCTCGCGCTGGGCGTGGGCGTCGCGCTGGCGGGCGCCGCCGTGACCGGCGCGGGCATCCTCGGGTTCGTGGGCCTGCTCGCCCCGCACGTCGCGCGCCTCCTGGTGGGCGCCCGGCACGCCCGCACCATGCCGGTGTCCATGCTGCTCGGCGCGCTGCTCGTCCTGACGGCCGACACGCTCGGCCGCACCCTGCTCCCCCCGCTGGACGTCCCGGCCGGCCTGCTCACCACGCTGGTCGGCGCACCGTACTTCCTGTACCTTCTGAGGCGAACCCCATGACCGGCCCCCACCCCCAAGACCCCGCAGAAAGCGGACAGCCCTCGCCCCTCTCGACCCGCGACCTGCGGCTCGGGTACGGGCAGACCGTCATCATCCCCGACCTGAACCTGCACATTCCCGCCGGGCAGGTCACGTCCATCATCGGCCCGAACGGCTGCGGCAAGAGCACCCTGCTGCGCGCCCTCGCCCGCCTGCTCCCACCAGGGCGCGGGAGCGTCCTGCTGGACGGGCAGGCGCTGCACACCCTGCCCGCCCGCGACATCGCCCGCCGCCTCGCGATCCTCCCGCAGGGACCGGTCGCGCCGGAAGGCCTGAGCGTCGAGGAACTCGTGTGGTTCGGCCGCCACCCGCACCAGGGCCGCTTCCCGGTGCGCCGCCCCGAGGACCGCGCCGCCGTCGCGTGGGCGCTCGACCAGACCGGCATGCGCGTCTTCGCGGGCCGCACCCTCGACGACCTGAGCGGCGGGCAGCGGCAACGCGCGTGGATCGCCATGAGCCTCGCGCAGCAGACGGACATCCTGCTGCTCGACGAGCCGACCACGTACCTCGACCCGGCGCACCAGCTGGAGGTGCTGCACCTCGCGCAGCGCCTCAACCGCGAGCAGGGCAAGACCGTCGTGATGGTCCTGCACGACCTGAACCAGGCAGCCCGCTACAGCGACCACCTGATCGCCCTGAAAGGCGGCGAGATCTACGCGCACGGCCCGTCCACGGACGTGCTGACGCACGACATGCTGCGTGACGTGTTCGGCCTGAAGGCGCACCTGCTCAGCGACCCGGACACCGGGCGACCGCACGTCATTCCCTACGCCCTCACCCGCTGAACCGCGAGTCGCTTCAGGGCCGCCCGCTGAGGGTCACGACTCTTCCCACCCTGACGCACGGCGAGGGACTGGGGCATGCCGTTCTGGCCGCGTCTCATCCGGAACTGGTCCGATTCCAGGGATGACGGAAACAACGCCGACATCCCTTCTTGGGCAGAACGGACGCCCTGCAGGACGCCTGCCCGCTTCCATCTCCTCCAAACCGTACTTGTTGGTGCTCGCTTCGCTCGGCTGAACTCCAAACGTTCAGCTCAAAATCGTATCAGCCCGGTTCATTCACTCGCGGGCATGGTCAAGCGCACTGCCGATGAGGACCGTGACGTGCTGGTCGAGGAGGCGGTAGTACGCGATGCGGCCTTCCTTGCGGAAGGTGACGAGCCGGTGGGCGCGCAGCAGGCGCAGCTGGTGGCTGACGGCACTCTCGCTGATGCCGACCACGGCGGCGAGGTCGCAGACGCACAGTTCGCCGGTGTTCAGGGCGCTCAGCAGGCGCAGCCGGGTCGGGTCGGATACCGCCTTGAGGAGGGCGCTGGCCTGCTCCACCGACAGATCGTCCGGCATCGCCCGCCTGGCGTGCTGAACCGCCTCCGGATGAACGCAGCTCACCTCACAGGCGTCTTCTTGAGAAGCGAGAATCACGTCCCGAGGATAGCCGATGTCCGGGGCATCGTCGGGGACGCCCATCACACCACCTCGTCGGGAAGCAGGTCGCAGGGGACGCGGCCCTGTTCGGTCTGCACCGTGGCATGCTCCACGCCGAACCGCTCGTGCAGTTCGTGCCGCAGGTGCTGCAGCCCCTCGTCCGGCAGTCCGTCCGGGACCACCAGGTGCACCGTCAGCGCTGTCTCGGTGGTGCTCATGCCCCAGACGTGCAGGTCGTGCACGCCGGTCACGCCCGGCTGCGCCGTCAGGAACGCCTGCACCTCGTTCAGGTCGACGCCTTCCGGCACGGCGTCCAGCGCCAGATCCAGCGATTCGCGCAGCAGACCCCACGTGCCGTACAGGATCACGGCCGCCAGCGCGAGACTGACCACCGGGTCGAGCCAGTTCCAGCCGGTGAACAGGATCACGATGCCGGCCACCACCACGCCCGCCGACACCAGGGCGTCCGCGAACATGTGCTGGTACGCGCCGCGCAGGTTCAGGTCCCCCTTGCGTCCGGAGGCGAACAGGTACGCGGTGACGCCGTTGATGGCGATGCCGAGCGTCGCCACCCAGATGACCGTGCCGCCCGCGACCGGGGCGGGCTCGGCGAAGCGGTGGATCGCCTCCCAGATGATCACGCCCAGCGCGATCAGGAGCAGCACCGCGTTGGTCAGCGACGCCAGGATGCTGCTGCGCCGGAAGCCGTACGTGTGCCGCCGCGTGGGGCGGCGCCGTGCGGCGAGGTACGCCACCCAGGCCAGCAGCAGGCCCAGCACGTCGGAGGCGTTGTGCCCGGCGTCGGCCACCAGCGCCAGCGATTTCGCGAGGGTGCCGTACACCACCTCGAACAGCACGAAGAGGGTGTTCAGCAGGATCCCGATGATGAAGGCCCGCCCGAAATCAGCGGGGGCGTGCGAGTGGCCGTGCGAGTGCCCGGCGTGCGTGTGGGCCGTGTGGTCGTGAGTCATGGTGAGACCGCCTTCAGGTGCAGGCTTCGATCAGGTACAGCAGGACGAATCCCGCGAAGAAGGCGGCCGTGATCAGGGGCGTCTCCTTGACCTCGTGCGCCTCGGTGAGCAGTTCTTCCGTGACGAGGTACAGCAGGGCCGCCTCGATGACCGCGCCGCTCAGGCCCGTCACCGTCAGGACCGTGCGCCGCCGACCCGCGCCGGACTCCCCGAAACTGGAGGCCACCGACATGCCCAGGAACAGCAGTTCCAGCGTCAGCGCCACGGTCAGCAGGCCGTCGATGAACACGTCGATCCCCGCGGCGGCGATCAGGCCGCTCCCGCCCTTCCCGGCGTTCCAGGCCCTGCGCGAACTGCCGCACCGCGAGCAGCGCCAGCACCCCGAGCGCGAAGCCGATCACCATGCCGAGCGGCCGGTGTTCTCCGGTGATCTCCGGCAGCAGTTCCCCGGCCACCACGGCGAAGACCACGCCGGCCGCGAAGTGCTGCACGAAACTGTGCAGCTTCTCTCCCGGCACGCGGTCACCGGCGACCACGCCGCCCAGGATGGTGGCCGCCACCGGATTCAGGGTCAGCGAGAAGATCTGCGTCAGGGGCGCGCTCACGAACGACCCGGCTCACGCATGCACAGGCTCCCGGACGGCCCGGGCCGTCGCCGGCGCGCCCGTCCCGGGTGTCCACGCGAGCAGCCGCAGGGCGTTGGCGGTGACGATGGCGGTGGCGCCGGTGTCGGCCAGGACAGCCATCCAGAGGTTGGTGTACCCGAGCAGCGTGGTGATCAGGAAAATGGCCTTCAGGCCGAGGGCGAACGCGATGTTCAGGCGGATGTTGCTCATGGTGGCGCGCGACAGGCCGATCAGGTCCGGCACGCCCATCACCTGTTCACGCAGCAGGGCCGCGTCCGCCGTTTCGAGGGCCACGTCGGTGCCGCCGCCCATCGCGATGCCCACGTCCGACCGGGCGAGGGCGGGCGCGTCGTTGATGCCGTCGCCGACCATCGCCACGCGGCCGTGCGCGCGCAGGTCCGCGACGACGCGGAGTTTGTCCTCGGGCAGCAGTTCGGCCTGAACGTCCACCCCCAGCTCGGCGGCGATGGCCTGCCCGGTGCGGGCGTTGTCACCGGTCAGCATCACGGTCCGGACCCCCATGGCCTTCAGCTGGGCGACGGCGGTGCGGGCGTCGGCGCGGGCCTCGTCGCGCATGGCGATCACGCCCAGGACGGAGGGGCCGTCCATCAGCAGCACGGTCGTGCGGCCCTGCGCTTCGGACGTGTCGATCTGCGCCTGCACGGCGGCGTCCAGGGTGGTGCGGCTGGCCGCGTGACGCGGGGAGGAGACGCTCAGGACGCGGCCCTCGACGGTGGCGCTGACGGCCTTCCCCGGCAGGGCCTGGGCGTCCGTCGCCTCGGGGACCGGCAGCTGCTGCCGCCTGGCCTCGCGGGTGATCGCCCGCGCGAGCGGGTGGTCGCTGCCGGACTCCACCGCCGCCGCGAGCCGCAGCACCTCGGCCCGGTCCACCGTGACCCCGGTGACGTCCGTGACGCTCGGCCGGCCGGCCGTCAGGGTGCCGGTCTTGTCGAAGGCCACCGTCCTGACGCTGCCGAGGGTCTCGAGGGCCGCGCCGCCCTTGATCAGCAGGCCGCGGCGCGCTCCGGCACTGACGCCGCTGGTGATGGCCGCCGGGACGCTGAGGACCAGCGCGCACGGGCAGCCGATCAGCAGCAGGGCGATGCCCTTGTACAGCCACGTGTGCCACTCCCCGTTCAACAGGAGCGGGGGGAGGACGGCGACCAGGGTGGAGACGGCCACCACGCCCGGGGTGTACACGCGGCTGAACCGGTCGATGAAGCGGGCGGTCGGCGCCCTGCTCGCTTCGGCCTCCTCGACCATGTGAATGATCCGGGCGATGGTGTTGTCCGCGGCGGTTTTCTCGACCAGGACGGTCAGCACGCCGTCGGTGTTGATGCTGCCGGCGAAGACCTGATCGCCGACGGTCCTGAGCACCGGGACGCTCTCGCCGGTGACCGGGCTGTCGTCGAGGCTGGACGAGCCCTTCACGACGCGCCCGTCGGCCGGTACGCGTGCCCCGGGCCGGACCTGCACCCTGTCCCCGACCTGAAGGGATTCGGCCGGCACTTCACGCGTCTGCTTGCCTTCGAGCAGCAGCGCGGTCCTGGGGGCCAGCGCGGTCAGGGCCTGGATGCCCGCACGGGCCTTCCCTGCGGCGACGCCTTCGAGCAGCTCGCCGACGGCGAAGAAGAACACCACCACCGCGCCCTCGGCGGCCTGCCCGATCAGCACCGCGCCGATGGCGGCGAGGCTGACGAGCATGTTGATGCTGAACGGGTCGCCGAAGCGGGCGCTGGCGACGGCCTTCTTCAGCAGCGGCCAGGTGCCGAGCAGGGTGGCCGCGACGTACCCGTAGAGCGAGAACTTCGGCTCGATGAAGCTGAAGATGAAGGCGAGGGTCAGCAGCGCGCCGGACATCAGCACGAGTCGGCCCTGACTGCTGGCGTACCAGGGTCTGCGCGGAACGGGCGCAGCCTGGACGTCCGCCTGCGTGCCGGGGGTGACGAGGGGTGACGGCGTGTACCCCATCGCCTTCAGGTTTCCTTCGAGCGTGCTCCTGGGGGTCAGTGCCTCGTCCAGCGTGAGGGTGAGGGTCTGCCGGCTGAAGCTGGCCCGGATGTCGGCCGCTCCGGGCAGACCGCCCACCATGCCCTCGACCTTCCGGACGCAGGTGGCGCAGTCCATGCTCTCGACGAAGTAGTCGAGGGTGCTGGCAGAGACGGGCGTCGCCTGAACGAGCGGCGTCGGCGTGTAGCCCATGGATTTGAGGTTCTGTTCGAGCCGTTCGCGGGAGGTCTGCGCCTCGTCGAGGGTCAGTTTCAGGGTCTGCCGGGTGAAGCTGGTGTGGACCGAGGCCGTGCCGGGGAGCGTGCCGACCATCCGTTCGACCTTCTGGACGCAGCTGGCGCAGTCCATGTTCTCCACGAAGTATTCCAGTGAGGAGGAGGTCGGCATGACGTCAGTATATCTGAGCAAATGCTCAGGCGTAAAGGTGGAAGGTGCCGCAGATACCCTGTGCAGACGCGCCGAGCCCGGCATGAGATCACGCGGAGCTGAACGTCAGTGTTCAGCTCCGCGTGACGGGTCCAGCTCCGCAGGAGAGGACGCCTGTCCGCTTCCGGCGCCTCCAGGCCGGATCAGTGCGCGAGGACGCGGCCGAGCAGGTCGAGCATGTGTGCCTTGAGGGCGAGGTACGTGGGGTCCGTGACGAGCTGCGCGCGTTCGCGGGGGCGCGGCAGGTCCACCTTCAGGACCTCGTGAATGTGGGCGCGCGGGCCGTTGCTCATCACGACGATCCGGTCACTGAGGTAGATGGCCTCGTCGATATCGTGCGTGACCATCAGGACGTTGCTGATGCCGCTCTCCGGGCCGCTCCACATCTGCAGCAGTTCGTCCTGCAGATTGCTCTTGGTGATGGCGTCCAGCGCTCCGAACGGCTCGTCGAGCAGCAGCACGCGCGGCTGGACGGCGAAGGCGCGCGCGATGGCGACCCGCTGGCGCTGCCCGCCGCTGAGGTGGCCGGGCTTCTTGTCGCGGTGCGTCCAGAGGCCCACCATCTTCAGGACCTGTTCGCTGACCGCTTCGCGCTGCCCGCGCGGCATCTGCGGCACGGAGGCGCGCACCGCATCGAGGACGTTCTGGCGGACGCTGAGCCACGGCAGGAGGCTGTAGTTCTGGAAGACCATCGCGCGTTCCGGTCCCGGCCCCTCGATGGGGCGCCCGAAGAGGCTGACGCGGCCGGTGCTGGGCAGGTCGAGGCCCGCCACGAGGTTCAGCAGGGTGCTCTTGCCGCAGCCGGAGTGCCCGATGATGCTGATGAACTCGCCCGGCCAGATGTCGAGGTCCACGCCTTCCAGCGCCACGAAGGCCCCGAAGTTCTTGTGGACGCCGCTCACGGACAGGGCGGGCGTGAGGGTGGGGGCGGGCGTGACGGTCTGCGTCTCAAGCATGCGACACCTTCTTCTGGACGAGGTTGAAGAGCTGGTCGAACAGGAAGCCGGTCACGCCGATGATCAGGATGGCGCACACGACGTGCGCGAGGTTCCCGGCGTTCCAGGCGTCCCAGGCGTAGAAGCCGATGCCGCTCTTGCCGCTCAGCATCTCGGCCGCGACGATCACCATCCACGCGATGCCGAAACTGATGCGCATGCCGGTCACGATGTGCGGCAGCGCGTACGGCAGCAGCACGCGCGTCACGTACTGGGCAGGCGAGAAGTTGAAGACGCGCGCCACGTTGCGGTAGTCGGCGGGCAGGCCGCTCACGCCGAAACTGGTGTTGATGATGGTGGGCCACAGGGCCGTGATGGCGATGATGAAGACCGTGGCGGGCTCGGCCTTGCTCATGAGGGTCAGGCCGATCGGGAACCACGCGAGCGGCGACACGGGCCGCATGAGCTGCACGACCGGGTCGAGGATGCGGCGGAAGACGGGGACGGAGCCCATCAGGATGCCGACCGGGACGGCGATCACGGCGCCGATGGCGAAGCCGGAGAAGACGCGCGTCAGGCTGCTGAGGAGCAGGTTCAGGATGCCCTGGTCGTTCGGGCCGTCGTTGTACCAGGGGCGCGCGAAGAGTTCCGCGAGGGACGCGCCGATCACCGCCGGGCTGGGCAGGTCGCGGCGCAGCGCGGTGAGCATCGTCCAGACGAGCACGAGCAGGGCGAGGCTCAGCAGGAAGTACAGCGCGTTCTGGACCGGCGCGGGCACGCGCGCGGCGGGTCTGGGCGGGGTGGGCTGCGGCTGGGCGGTGCGGCCTGCGGGTCTGGTGGTCATGGGGTCTCCTGGCGGGCGGGAAGCGGGGCGGTGACTGGGCGGGGGCCGGTTCAGACGGGGATGGGGTTGGCCTTGATGTACGCGGCCGGGTTGCGCGGATCGAACTTCGCGTGGTCGAGCGTGACGGTGAAGGGCGTCATGTCGTCCGCCGGGACCTTCAGGCCCGCCTCCTTGGCGACCTGCGCGTACAGGTCCGTCATGAGGAGCCTGTTCGCGACGGCCTGGTAGTCGGGCGCCTGCTTGAGCAGCCCGAACCGCACGTACTGCGCCAGGAACCAGATGGCGTGCGCGTGGCGGGGCGCGTTCGTCTGCGCGCTGCGCGAGAACATCATCTGGTCGCCCAGGAACTGCCGGGTGCCCTGCCCGGCGCCCATCTGGTAGCGGCCCTCCAGGCGGTCGCGGATGACGTCCTCGGGCGCGTTCACGTACCGGCTGGCACTGATGATCTTGGAGGCTGCGCGGCGGTTGGGGAGGCTGTCGAGCCACGCGGAGGCGTCCAGCACGGCGCGCATGACGGCCTTGACCTCGTCGGTGCGGGCCGAGAAGTCCTTGTTCAGGCCGAGGACCTTCTCGGGGTGATTCTTCCAGAGCTGCTGGGTGGTGAGGGCCGTGAAGCCGATGCCCTGATCGACGGCCACGCCGCCCCAGGGCTCGCCGACGCAGAAGCCGTCCATGTTGCCGACCTTCATGTTCGCGACCATCTGCGGGGGCGGCACGACGATGATGCCGACCTTGCTCTGCGGGACGCCCATCGCGGCGAGCCAGTAGCGCATCCAGATGTCGTGCGTGCCGCCGGGGAAGGTGACGGCCAGCGTCGGAGCTTTCTTCGCGGCGATCATGGCGTTGATGGCCGCGCCGCTCTTCTTGAGGTCCGTTCCGGCGGCGGCGGCGAGGCTGGTGGAGAGCGTGATCGCCTGACCGTTGTTGTCGAGGACCATCGCGATGGGGATTTCCTTGCCGGGCGCGCCGCCCACGCCGGTGTACACGCTGAGCGGCAGGCTGTACAGCAGGTGCGAGGCGTGCAGGTCGCCGGACAGCAGGCCGTCGCGCACGGCGGCCCACGACGCCTGCTTGACGACGTTGACCTCCACGCCGTACTTCTTGAAGTACCCGAGTTCTTCGGCCATCACGATGCTGGCGCAGTCGGTGAGCGGAATGAAGCCGATGTTGATGGCCTTTTTCTGCGCGAAGGCGCGCGGCAGGCTGGACGCGGCGACGGTCGCGGCGGCCGTGGTGCCCGCCGTCTTCAGGAAGGCGCGGCGGCCGGTGTCGGCAGGGGCGGTGGGGAGGGCGGTGGTGTCGGCAGTGGGGGCGCGCTTCGTCATGGGGGCTCCTGAACGGGAATGAAGGTCGGGGGGCGTCAGGTGAGCGGCGTCACCACTTGTACGGAAGGAATTTGCCGGTGAGCGTGATCTGTACGCGCTCGCCGTCCTCGCCGGGCATGCGGCCGAGCTGCAGGTCGAAGTTGATGGCGCTCATGATTCCGTCCCCGAAGTCCTCGTGGATCAGCATCTTGAGGGCCGGGCCGTACACCTGCAGCACCTCGTACAGGCGGTACACGGTGGGATCGGTGGGCGGGAGCGTCTCGAAGGACCCGCGCATCGGGACTTCCTGCAGGATCACCTCGCACGCGGCGGGCAGGTCGAGCAGCGTGCACAGGCGGGCGGCGACCGCCTGCGGGAAAGGGTGCTGGCCGAGCAGCGCGGCCGTCGTCCAGACGCGCGGCGTGCCGAGCATCTCCGCGACGGCCGTGTAACTCAGGCCGAGTGTGCGGCGGGCCGTGAGGATCAGGGCCGTGACGTCGGCACGGGTGGTCGGGGCAGCGGCGGGCAGGGACAGGGTGGTCTGGGTCATGGGGGCACCTCAGCTTGGTGGGAGTGTGCGGACAGAAGGAAAGGCCGTCGGTGGAGGGGTCAGTCGGATGCGGCGGGGAGCACGGCGGTGCCCGTCTCGCGGCGACGAACCTGCAGCATTCCGGTCAGGAAGACGGCCGCGCTGAGGGCCGTGAGCGGCAACAGCACCATCGGTGCAGCCTGGATCAGCCCGGTCTGTCCTTTGAGGGCGCTGAACATCAGCGGCAGGAAGAAGCCGCCCAGACCGCCGAGCAGGCCGACCAGGCCGCCCACCACGCCCATCTCCTGCGGGTAGTGGTTGCTGACGAGCTTGTAGGTGCTGGCCTTGCCGATCCCCATGCCGACGCCCAGCAGCAGCGTGAGCATCAGGAACGGCAGGAGGGCGAACTCAGCGGTGAGGGCCAGGGGCAGCAGGGCGAGCAGCATCACCGCGAACGCGGCGATCGTGGTGCCGCGCGCCCCGAAGCGGTCCGAGAGATACCCGCCCAGTGGTCGCAGCAGGCTCGCCGGGAAGATGAACAGCGCCGTGAGCAGGCCCGCCTGCGGCAGCGCCACGCGGTAGTGATCCACGTAGTACTTCGGGAGGTAGAGGCTCAGGGCGACATACGCGCCGAAGAACACCACGTAGTACAGACCGAACCGCCAGACCTGCGGGAGGCACAGCGGGCTGAGCCACGCGCTCAGGGGGCGGGGCGCGCGCGCCCGGGCGCGGTCGTCCGGCGTGGACCGCCAGATCAGGGCAGCCGAGGCGAGCAGCAGCACGCTGAACAGCAGCGGCACCACCCGCCACCCGCCGGGCAGCAGTCCGCCCGCCGCGCCGAGCGGGACGACCGCGATGAGGAGGGGAGCGGCGAGCTTGGTGATGCTCGCCCCGGCGTTGCCCGCCCCGAAGGTCCCCAGGGCCAGGCCGCGCCGGTCGCCGTTGACCCACTGCGCGATCCAGGCGCTGCCGACCGCGAAGCTCACACCGGACAGCCCCACGAGCGGCGCGAGCCACAGCAGCGTCCGGAAGTCCGGTGCGTAGGCGACCGCCAGGGACGCCAGGGCCGACAGCACCGTGAGCAGCACGAAGGGACGGCGGCCCCCGAAGCGGTCGGCGAGCATGCCGCCGGGCAGGCGCAGCAGCGATCCCGTCAGGACGGGCAGGGCGGTGAGCAGCGTGAACTGCGCGTCGCTCAGGTGAAACTGCTTGCGCATGGGCAGGCCGATGATGGCGAACATGACCCACACGGCGAACATCAGCGTGAACCCGGCGGTCGAGGCGGTCACGATACGGGCAGAAGACGCGGCTTGGGTGGGGTGAGCGGGCACGGTCATGAGGGCTCCTTGCGGTACGCGGTCCGGACCTGTGATCCGGGGGGGCTGGCGGTGCTGAGGGCGGGACTGGAGGCGCGGGACGTGGCGCTCGCGTTCAGGACGGCAGACTTGAAGGCCGGCATGCGGCTGTGAGGGTCGAGGGTGGTGGCGCTCGTGAGTTCGTTGGCACTGAACGGCCAGTGGAAGGCGACGAAGGCCACGCCGGGCCGCACCTTTGGCGTGACGTTGGCGGGCAGGGTCGTCTCGCCGTCCGGGCCGCTCAGGACGACCGGCTGGCCGTGCATGAGGCCGTGTACACGGGCCGTGTCGGGGTGCATCTGAACGTCCGCCACGCCTTTCAGGCCGGGGTTGCGGCGGGTCTGCGTGCCGCTCTGGTACTGCCCGGCGATCCGGCCGGTCGTGAGGGTCAGGGCCGCGCGCGGCGGGGTCTGCATGGCGACCGGGTGCAGGCGGGCGCGGCCGGTGGGGGTGCGGTACGGCGCGAAGTACGGGTGGGGCGTGCCGGGATGGGCGTCGTGCGTGACGGGCCACTGGTAGGTCTGAACGTCGAGTCGCGCGGCACTCAGGCCGCTGTAGTCGGCGCGTCCACCCCGCGTCGCGGCGAAGAACTCCGCCTGCAGCGCCGCGAAGTCCGGGTACGTGAACTTCTCGCCGCGCCCCGCGGCGTGCGCGAGGTCACACATGATCCGCCAGTCCTCACGGGCGAGGCCCGGGACGGTCATGGCGCGGCGTCGGCGCTGCACACGACCTTCGAGATTGGTGGTGGTGCCCTCCTCCTCGGCCCACATGCTGCCGGGCAGCACCAGGTCGGCCATCATGGCCGTCTCGGAGGGCAGCACGTCGATCACCACGAGGAAGTCGAGCGCGGCGAGGCGTTCACGGACGCGTGCCGCGCCGGGCGCACTGACGGCCGGGTTGCTCCCGATGACGATCAGGGCGCGAACCTCCTCGCCGCACGCCAGGAACAGTTCCTGTGCGCTGAGGCCCACTCCGGGCAGGCCCGTCTCGGGCACGCCCCAGAAGTCCGCCATGAACTGACGGTCGGCCGGGTCCTTCAGGTGACGGTAGCCGGGCAGCTGGTCGTTCTTCTGACCGTGTTCGCGGCCGCCCTGCCCGTTGCCCTGCCCGGTCAGGGTGCCGTACCCGCCGCCGGGCCGCCCGAAGTGCCCGGACAGGAACGCGAGATTGATCAGGCTGCTGACGGTGTCGGTACCGTTGACCTGCTGTTCCGGGCCGCGCCCGCTCAGGATGAGCGGCAGGTGCGCCTGCGCGTAGGAGCGGGCGAGGCGCAGCAGGTCGGCGGCGTCCACGCCGCAGCTCTCGGCCACGCCGTTCAGGGTGAGGTCCTGCACGGCGGCCAGCACCTCGTCCGTGCCGTCGGCGGGCGCGCTGGGCCGCAGGCGGCCCCAGCCGTTCAACAGGTTGAGCAGCAGGCCCGCGATGAGGTGGTCGGTGCCGGGCAGCGGGCTGAGCTGCACCTGCGCGAGGCCCGGCGTGGCACGCGGGTCGATGTTGACGATGCGCGCGCCACGGTCCTTCGCGGCCTTGAGGTACTGCATGACGGGCGGGAGCGTCTCGGCGACGTTCGCACCGAACAGCAGGATCAGGTCGGACTTGGCGATGTCGGCGAGCGGGAAGCCCAGGCCCCGGTCCAGGCCGAAGCTGCGGTTCATGGCGGTGGCGGCACTGCTCATGCAGAAGCGGCCGTTGTAGTCGATGTTCGGCGTGCCGAACCCCACGCGTGCGAGCTTGCCGAGCAGGTAGGTCTTCTCGTTGGTGAGGGCGCCGCTGCCGAAGACGCCGAGCTGCGCCGGGTCCGAGTCGAGCAGCGGGCCGACGCGTGCGGCGAACGCGTCCAGCGCTTCCTGCCAGCTGACGGGGCGAAGTTCGCCGTTGACGCGGAGCAGCGGGGAGGTGAGGCGGTCTTTGTGACGCAGGTCGGACAGGGACGCGAGCCCCTTCTTGCAGACGGTGCCGCCGGCCACGGCACATTCCTTGGTGGGCGTGATCTTGACCGCCAGTCCGTCCTCCAGGTGCAGGTCGAAGTTGCACTGGACGGCGCAGTAGGGGCAGGTGGTGCGTACGGTCTTGCTCACGTCTTTCACCCTGAGCGAACGCCGGGAGCTTGTCAAGGGCAACGCGTGTATTTTGTCACCGAAAATCTCGACGACCTGCACGATTTTATGAAGTTGTCCAGATTATTTCGGCCAGAATATGCAAATTATCCGCGTTGGTCTTGACACCGTGCATCATCTGGTCATGATGGACCTACACACCGGACCTCACCCTCCGGACCGAAACCCTCACCCCCACCGCACGACAGGAACCCCACCCCGACAGGAGCGCACATGCAGCACATCGTCATCATCGGCAACGGCATGGTCGGCCACCGCCTCACCGAAGACCTCCACGCCCGCCAGCCGGACCTGAAGATCACCGTCATCAGCGAGGAACGCCACGTCGCCTACGACCGCGTCCAGCTCAGCCACCACTTCGACGACCCCCGCCCCGACCTGTCCCTCACCACCCGGGACGCCTACCGTGAACGCGGCGTCACCTGGCTGCACGGCCGGGCCGAGCACGTCAACCGCGAAACACGCACCGTCCGCACCGCCACGCATACCGTCACGTACGACACCCTGGTCCTCGCGACCGGCAGCGTCCCCTTCGTACCGCCCCTCGCGAACAGTGGCGCGCCCGGCATCTTCGTGTACCGCACCCTCGACGACCTCGACGCCATGAAGCGCCACGCCGCCACCGCCAGGAGCGGCACCGTGATCGGCGGCGGCCTGCTCGGCCTGGAAGCCGCCGCCGCCCTGCAGAAACTCGGCCTGGAAGCCAGCGTGGTGGAGTTCGCGCCGCGCCTCATGCCCGCCCAGATCGACGACGCCGGCGGCGCCCTGCTGAAACGCTTCATCGAGGAGATGGGCATCCGCGTCCTCACGTCCGCCGCCACGCAGGAACTGCTGCTCGACGAACGCGGCCGCCTGCGCGGCCTGAAGTTCGCTGACGGACAGGAACTCCTCACCGACATGCTCGTCTTCTCCGCCGGCATCCGCCCACGCGACGACCTCGCCCGCACGATGGGCCTCATGGTCGGCGAGCGTGGCGGCATCATGATCGACGACCACTGCCGCACCTCCGACCCCCACGTGTACGCCGTCGGCGAGTGCGCCCTGCACGCGGGCCGCATCTACGGCCTCGTCGCGCCCGGCTACACCATGGCCCGCGTCGCCGCCGCCAGCATCCTCGGCGACGACACCGTCACCTTCCAGGGCGCCGACATGAGCACCAAACTCAAACTGCTCGGCGTGGACGTCGGCTCCTTCGGGGACGCCTTCGCCCGCACAGAAGGCGCGCGTGAGATCGCCATGCACGACAACGTGGCCGGCACCTACAAGAAACTGGTGCTCAGCCACGACAACCGCCTGCTGGGCGGCGTGCTCGTCGGCGACACCAGCCAGTACGGTGACCTCGCCAGCCTCGCCCGGGACGGCGAGACGCTCAACGTCCCGGCCGCCAGCCTGATCGTCCCGGCTGCAGCCGGACACGCGCCCCTCAGCGCCAACCCAACCGTGTGCAGCTGCGAAGGCGTGCGCCACGACGCGCTGTGCGCCGCGGTGCAGGGCGGCGCGCACGACGTCGCCGCACTCAAGGCCTGCACGCGCGCCGGGACCGGCTGCGGCGGCTGCCTCCCCAACGTCCGCGACATCCTCAACGCGCAGCTCACCCTGCTCGGACAGACGGTCGACCTCAGCCTCTGCGAGCACTACCCGTACACCCGCCAGGAACTCTTCGACCTGATCCGCGTGAGAGGCCACCGCAGCTGGGACGACGTGCTCCATGCGCACGGGCGCGGCCAGGGCTGCGAGATCTGCAAACCCGCCGTCGCCAGCATCCTCGCCACGCAGCACAACGAGTACGTCCTGAACCCCGCCCTCGCGCCCCTGCAGGACACCAACGACGCCTACCTCGCCAACATCCAGAAGAACGGCACCTACAGCGTCGTCCCGCGCGTCCCCGGCGGCGAGATCACGCCCGCCAAACTCGTGGCGCTCGGGCAGGTCGCCGAGAAGTACGGCCTGTACTGCAAGATCACCGGCGGGCAGCGCATCGACCTGCTCGGCGCGCGCCTCGACCAGCTGCCCGGCATCTGGAGCGAACTGATCGCCGCCGGATTCGAGAGCGGCCACGCCTACGGCAAGAGCCTGCGGACCGTGAAGAGCTGCGTCGGCAGCACCTGGTGCCGCTACGGCGTGCAGGACAGCACCACCCTCGCTGTGAACCTCGAACTGCGCTACCGCGGCCTCAGAAGCCCCCACAAGTTCAAGGCGGGTGTGTCCGGCTGCACCCGCGAGTGCGCCGAAGCGCAGAGCAAGGACTTCGGCCTGATCGCCACCGAGCACGGCTGGAACCTGTACGTGGGCGGCAACGGCGGCGTCACGCCCCGGCACGCGCAGCTCCTCGCACAGGACCTCGACGAGGAAACGGTGACGCGCTACCTCGACCGCTTCCTGATGTACTACGTGCGGACGGCCGACCGCCTGCAGCGCACCAGCACCTGGCTCGAAAAGATGGACGGCGGCATCGACCACCTGCGCGACGTGATCATCCACGACACGCTCGGGCTGGCCGACGAACTGGAGGCCGCCATGCGCTACCACATCGACACGTACGCCTGCGAGTGGCAGGAGACGCTGGCTGACAAGAGCCGCCTCACGCGCTTCCGGCACTTCGTGAACAGCGACGACACCGATCCCGCCATCCAGTGGGTCACGGAACGCCAGCAGCCGCGCCCCGCCCCCTCGCATGAAATGACGCCCCTCCCCATGATCGCCAACGACTGACGATCCCCCGCCCCGTGCACCATCAGGAGCCCACATGACGCAAATCAGCACCTCCACCACCTCCGCCTCTACCCCCGAACTGCACTGGACGTGCGTCTGCGCGCTCGGCGACATCCTGCCGGGCAGCGGCGTGTGCGCCCTCGTCGGCGGAAAGCAGATCGCCGTGTTCCGCGTCGCGGGACGCGTCTTCGCCCTGTCCAACCTCGACCCCTTCACGAACGCCAACGTCCTCTCACGCGGCCTGACCGGCAGCTACACTGTGGACGGACAGGAGCGCTTCAAGGTCGCCTCCCCCCTGCTCAAGCACACCTTCGACCTGGAGAGCGGCGTCTGCCTCTCGGACGCCAGCGTGCGCGTCCCCACCTACCGGGTCCGGGTCGAGAACGACCTGCCCGGCACGCGGGTCTGGATAGGAGACGAATGGACTGGTTCGGCGGACTGAAGGTACTGTCCCTGGAAACCCGGCGCGGCACGGAAATGGCCACCCTCATCACCAAGTACGGCGGGATCGCCACCACCGCCCCCAGCATGCGCGAGGACAAGCAGGACATCTCCGAACGCCTCGAAGCCTTCGCGGAGCGCGTACGGAATCACCCGGACCGGCAGGTGCTGGTGTGCATGACCGGCATCGGCACGCGCCTGTTCCTGCTGGACCTCAAGAAGTACGCCCCCGACGTGTATGACACCCTGAGTACCCTGCCGATCCTGTCGCGCGGCACCAAACCCACCCAGGTCCTCAAGGCGATGGGGTTCACGCCGCAGACGGCCGCCCGCCCACACACGTACCGCGAAGTGCAGGACAGCCTGCTGGAACGTACGCTGAGCGGCCAGGAGATCACCATCCTGGAGTACGGCGAGCGCACCCCGCCTGCCCTGACGACCGCCCTGCACGAAGAGGGCGCCCTCCCCTACCCGGTCCCCGTGTACCGCTGCGCCTTCCCCGAAGACCCCGGCCCGCTGGAAGCCGCGGTGCGCGGCACGGTCGCCGGGGAATTCCAGGTCCTGCTGCTGTCGAGCGGCACGCAGGCCGTGCATTACCTGAGCTGCGCGCGGCAACTCGGTCTGGAAACCGAACTGCGGCAGGCACTGCGCGGCATGGTGGTCGCCAGCATCGGCCCGGCCTGCAGCGAAGCGCTCGGCGAGCTGCGCCTCCCCTTCGACCTCGAAGCGAACCCGCACAAGATGGGCATCCTCGTGCGGGCCGCCGCGGAACGCGCCGCCGGCCTGCTGGAACGCAAACGCGCCGTCCTCAGCTGACCAGAGAACGCGGACGGCGAATAGTTCTGGCACGGTAGGGCAAAACAGCAGAGGGAGGGCCGCTCATGTCGAGCGGCCCTCCCTCCCGTGCAGTGCTGTGCCCCGGCGTCAGGGGCGCGGACGGATGACGGCCAGCACGACGCTGCTGGCCCGGTCCACCAGCGCCGTGCAGGCCGTGCTGCTGCAGGCCGCCGCGCCCGGCTGCACGTCCGGCGACGACCCCAGCCCGTCGCCTGTCAGGGTGCTGCCCTGACCGTTCACGCGGGCCGCGAGCGTCATGAGGGAGGCGCCTGCCCCTTTGAATGTCACGGACAGGCTCCGGTACGGCCGACCCAGCACACTTGCCCCCAGACCTACCGTCAGGGGGGACTGGGGCGCCGTGGCGGACAGCGTCACGTTCCGCTCCTCCAGCGCCGCGGCGAGGTCGTGCGCCGCGCCCGTCTCGGGCAGGGGGAGGACCGCCAGACCGGACGCCGCGTCGAAGGTCAGTGGCAGGTGCGCGGCGGCCGCCAGCGCACGCAGTTCCACCCGCGCGCCCGTCCCGCCACCCGGGGCACGCGTCACCGGCACGCCGTTCACCGTCACCGCCCCGGCCTCCTCTGCCATGCAGGTCAGGCCCAGCAGGTCGCAGGTCTCCGCGAGCGGCACCACGGTCCGCCCGTTCACGCGTTCCGGGAGGCCCGGCGCGGCGTACACCCACACCAGCGGCCCGAAGCGCAGCAGCGCCCGCCCCTGCAGCACCGTTCCCTGGCCCGTCACTGCTGGGCCCTGGGCCGCCTGCGCCGTCGCCGGGACCGGCAGCAGCGTCAGGCCCGCCAGCAGCAGGGCCTGCATCGCGGCGCGGCCTTTCACTTCATCACCACGCTGTCGGTCTCGTTGGCGGGGTCGCGGAACTCCACCGTCCACACGCTCCCCTGCCCGTCCTGCCGCTGGCCCTCCGGCGCTTTCGGGTCCGGGTAACTGCAGTACCCACCGGTGTCGTCCGCCGTCCAGGCGTGCGCGCCCGCCTCGCTCGTCCCGGCGCGGCTGTCCATCCAGCGCACCCCCTTCATGAACGACCCGCTCGACAGCAGTTCCTGCCCGTAGTTCTGCCCGATGGTCGTCATGCGCTTGAGGATGTTGTCGCCGCCTGCCGCGTCCCACCCGAAGCTCGCGTCGACCGGGGCGCGCAGCGTCAGGGTGCTGGGCGTGCGGTCCACGCTGGTCATGCCGGACGCGAACATGCTCAGGTACGTCACGTCGCCCTCCTGAGACACCCAGAAATGCAGTTCCGCCTCGCTCGACGGCAGCAGCCGCCAGGGGCTCCCGCCGCTCTGCTTCTGGTCAGAGACGGTCACGGCACTCGCCGCGCCCACCTGCTGCACCAGAAAGAACGGAGCCCAGTCGTCCTGCGGCCCGCCGCCCGCGTGCCCGTGCTGGAAGCCCGCGTCGACCGCGCCGCCCTTGCCGCCCCAGCCGCCCATGTAGATGAAGGCGGTGTCGCCCTTCCCGGCGGCCTTCTCCTCGTGCATCTCTCCTGCCGCCTCGCCCGGCAGGTACACGCGCGCCGACTGGAAGCTGTACCCGGGCCGACTGAACACCCGGCGGTACGGTCCGCTCTTCTCGGGGCGGCACTCGACCTGCACCCCGCGCTTCCCGTCCGTGTCCGGGCCCTGATGGGGCGTGAACAGCCGCGACAGCCCGCCCAGCAGCGAGGCCAGCCCGCCCTCCGCCAGCTGCGCCCCGGACGCGAAGCGGTACTCCCCGGTGACGGGGTGCGGCACGAAGCGCGTCACCTGAAAGGCGTCCAGCAGTTCAGGCCTGTTCGCGATCAGGCGGTCGCCGTGCAGCAGCAGCACGTTCTGCGCCTGCCGACCACCCAGGCCGCGCATGGCGTGTTCGAGCAGGGACGCGTCCCGGTCGTGCAGGACTTCTGATGGCGAGGAGATGCTGTGGGCGTGTGTCATGCCTCAGGCTAAGGTATCCGGTGCCCGGCAGGCCTTCATGCGTCCCAGAGGCGCGGCGACCCGGCAGCCCAGCCGAGTCCATCAAGCGTGCTTTGATCAAAGCACAGGCAGGAACGAGGCCTGCACAGGCATGCCGGAGGATTTTTCAGGCCAGTACACCACCCGACCACTGGGGCTGGCAGCGTATGTGCTTTGTTCAAAGCACACGGAGCGCATCCTTTTTGACCTGTGCGCGGCTCTGCTCGAACCGTAGATAGCCTGTTCATGGCGGGCCTCAGTTTTCGTGCTTTGATCAAAGCACATGGTCAGGGGGACACTCGCGCGGAGTCTCCAGGCATAAGGCGGTACAGGGTCCGACGTCTCGAATCGCCTCAGCGACAGAAGGCTGGATGTGCTTTGATCAAAGCGCAGACTCCGGACTATCCGTTCTGATCGGCGCAGCCACCGTCTTTCTGCAAATGCACTGTTGCCCGTCTGGATCAACCTCTGGACCGGACGCCACAACAGCCTGTGTTTTGATCAAAGCACGGCATTCGGTGCATTCAGGCACATCTGGATTTTCGAGCATGGTTCCATCCCGACCAATCCCATCGCCGAAGCGTGCTTTGATCAAAGCACAGCGAGATTCGGGAGAGGCGCCCCGAGACTGCAGTCTCCGTCGCTGTTCAGATCCCCAACGTGAGCGGGGCGTGCTTTGATCAAAGCACGCCCCGGACGGATCTGGAGTGGAGCTTCAGGTGTCGCTGACCTCGGGGGCGAGCAGGCTGCGGATCACGCCGGGAGCGGAGGCCAGCCAGTCCTGTACGGCGCGCTGCTCATCTGCCGCCAGACGCGCGTACCAGCGGTCCGAGGAGAGCGTCTGCCCGAGGCGCTTCATCCGAGCTGGCTGTGCGGTCCCGGTGCGGCCTGCCCGCAGGTGCGCGAGCAGCTCCGCGCGTGAGCGGCCGTCCTGGTGCATCTGCAGCAGTTCCTGGCGCAGCGCGGGCTCAGCGGTGGCGATCTGTCCGGCGAGGTAGTAGGGGAGGCCGCCGGAACGCATCGCGGCCAGCACATCCTGCGGCCAGCCGAGAATGCGGAGCTTGTTCTTCGCGAAGGACGTCCAGGTGCCGCTGCCGAGCTGCGTGAACAGGGTCTCGAGCACGGCGAGGTCTGCCGCGTCGTCCTCGGTGGGGCGGCGCAGGGCCTGCAGGCGGCCCGGCACGGCGTCCGGCGTGAGGTTCAGGCGGCCCGCGATCAGGACGAGCGTCGCGTCGAGTTCGTCCACGACGTTCAGGTCCTCGCGCATCAGGTTCTCGATGAGGGCGGCCTCGCGCGCAGCGTCGTCGCTCATCTCGCGGATGACGACCGGCACGTCCGTCAGGCCGCTGGCGACAGCGGCGCGGAGTCGGCGTTCGCCGGCCACGAGTTCGTACCCGCCGGCCTTGAGGGGGCGGACGAGTAGCGGCTGCAGGATGCCGCGCTCCGTGACGCTCTGGGTGAGGGTCCGGTGCGCGTCGTCCGCGAAGTCGCGGCGCGGCTGCACGTGGGCGTTCACGCGGATGCTCTCGACGGGCAGGCGCTGTTCGGGCGCGACGCTGCCCGCGTCGGCTGCGGCGATGTTCGCCACGATGCCGTTCAGGGCGCCGACGGCGCTCTTGCGGCGGGTCATGCCCGGGCCACCTTCAGGTTGAGTACGGCGGCGAGTTCGTCGGCCGCGCGGCGGATCTCGCGGTCGGCCGGGCCGCCCGGCTGGTAGGCGCTGACCGGCATGGCCTGCGCGTGCGCGTCGGGGTAGACGGCCGGACGGTACGTGATGGGCGAACCGAGCGGTTTGACGTTCTGGCGCAGCACTTCCAGCACTTCGCGGTGGTGTCCGGTCTGCGCGTTGTACTGGGTCGGCAGGTACCATGCGACGTGCAGGACGGGGTTTAGCTTGCGGTACGTGGCGATCATTTCGTGTACGGCGGGCAGGCCGCCCACGCCCTTGTGTGTGGTGGGAACGGGGACGACCAGTGCGGACGCGGCGACGCAGGCGGCGAGGCTCAGCTGGCCGAGGCTGGGCGGGCTGTCGAGCAGCACGAGGTCGTAGCGGTCGCTGATCTCGGCGAGCCGGTCACGCAGGTGCGCCACCCCGCCGATGATGCCGGGCAGTTGCGCTTCGGCCTTCGCGAGTCCGAGGGTGCTGGGAATGAGGTGCAGGCCGAACACGTCGTGCGGTTCGGGCAGCGGGGCGTTCTCGGTGAGGGTTCGGTAGACGGTTTCGTCGGGGTCGGCGTCCACGCCGAGCCAGGAACTGAGGTTCGCCTGTGGGTCCATGTCGACGAGCAGCACCCGCAGGCCCTGCTGCGCGTACGCGTACCCGAGGTCACGGACTGTGGAGGTCTTGGCGGCCCCGCCGGCGTGATTGAAGACGGTGAGGGTGATCATTGCCTGCAGTCTAGAGCACCGGGCGTCCGGCAGGCGGAGCGTCGTGCGGGCAAGGCTGCCGCCCGGCGGTCGATGTGGAGGTTGCGCGTGCTTTGATCAAAGCACAACCTGATTGTCGGGCGGCCGAGAGGGGATGTCCGGCGTGAGTTCCTGCTGCAGTTCAGCCCGGATCTCCGCCCACGTGGGGACATGCGCCGGGCAGGGGAGGGCGCGCAGATGCGCGAAGAACATCTCGAATTCGGCATTGTGTCCGGGGTGCACCTGGGCCGCCGCGTACAGACGGGACGCACGCTGCGTCCGTCCCTCGCGCCACAGCAGGTCCGCCACACCGCCGAGCGCTTCCGCTTCGAGGGAGGGCGCGTCGAGTTCAGCGGTGAGGCTCAGGGCGTGACCGTAGGCGCTGCGGGCGGCCGCGCCGTGTCCGAGTCGGGCGTGCGAGTGACCGACGTTCAGGAAGGTGTTGGCCAGTTCCCAGCGGGCGTTGCCGTCGCGGTACAGGCGCAGCAGGCGTTCGTTGTGCTGCAGCGCCTGGAGATGCTCGTCCTGCAGCATCAGGGTCCAGGCGAGACCGGTGAGGTTCAGGGCGACCTGTGCCGTGTCGTTCACCGAGGAGAGGAGGAGGTCCGCCCGGCCGAACTCCGTCCTCGCGTCCTGCGTGCGGCCGAGCTGCACGAGCACCAGCGCCAGGGTGTTGCGCGCCATGCCTTCGGTACGGGTGTCCTGCGCCTCGGTGACGGCGGTGCCTGCCACCGCGAGTGCCTCGTCCGGCTGGCCCAGGTACAGCATGGCGCGGGCCCACTGGTGCAGCGCCTGCGCCCTGAGGTGGGGCGGCAGGTCCGGCACGAGGTCCCGGAAGACCTGCGCGGCCTGCGGGTACTTGCTGCGGCGGTGCAGTACGCGGCCGTACGCGAGGAGCGCAGACTGCCGGTCCACTCCGTGCCGGGCGTGCTTCAGCGTACGGCGCAGCAGCGTCTCGGCGCGTGCGTGGTCGCCGAGCGCCTGAAGCACCCGTGCGGTCCCGACGCGGAGTGCCACGCTCACGCCCCGGCGGTCCAGCAGTGGTTCGAGCAGTTCCCAGGCCGCCAGCGCGCGTCCTTCGTTCAGCCAGGCGTCCGCAATCCGTTCGAGCAGCGCGTTCACGGCCGGGCCGAGGGGGAAACGCACCAGGGTCCGCAGGATGCTCTCGGTGGTGGTGCGCCGCAGGTCCGACACGGCGGCTGGACCGACCTTCACGGCCGTGCCGGTGAGCCGTGCCTGGGCTTCCGTGAGCAGGGCGCGGGTCAGTTCGCGCCGCCAGGCAGGCCGGGTCTCGAAGGCCTGTCGGCCGAGCCTCGCCACGAGCTGCGGGACGCGGTAGACGCCCTGGCCCTGCAGGTGGCCCTGGTGGAGCAGGGCGCCCACCAGCAGGTCGCTCGCGCCGGTCAGGCGCTGGACGGCGAGCACGTCGACGGGGCCTTCGAGCGCGCTCAGCATCGACAGCACGCGCCGTTCCGCTTCACTGAAGCGCGTCCAGGTGTATGTGACGCCGCCGGGCCGCTCCTGCCCGTCCGCTTCCGGCATGATCCAGTCGGCTTCAGGGTGGAGGGCGGCGGTGCGTGCCAGCAGCACGAGGTCGAAGGCCTCACCGCCGCTGTACTGTGCGAGGCGCGTGCTGATCGCGTCCGAAAGGTCCGGTGCGACGGTACGCGCGAGGCGGGCGGCGGCGCTTCCGGCCCCGTCGCTGGGCAGCGGGCCGAGCTGCAGGACCTGCTCGGACGGCAGGCCGAGTGGCGCCTGAGCCGTCAGCAGCAGCTGCAGGCCCGGGCAGATGAGCCGGAGTGTCTCCAGCATGTCCGGGACCCCACTGCCGGGGCGGACGTCGTCCAGCACGAGCAGCAGGTTCATCGGGGCGAGCTGCGCCTGCAGGGCAGGCAGGTCAAGGGCGGGGAGGTCCAGCAGGCCTGCGAGGGCGGCCGTCACGCGTTCCGGGGAGGCGGTCTGGTGTGCGTCCAGCCAGCAGGCGAGGTCGAGGCCGCTGCTCGGGATCTCGGCGGCCACCTGACGCGCGAGCCTCGTCTTGCCGCGCCCGCTCGGTCCGGTCAGGGTGACGGTCGTGCCTGGCCCGAGCCGCGTGAGGGCGTCCCCGAGCTCGCCGAGTCGGCCGCGCAGCGGATGAACGTCGGCGGGCAGGTCGGGTCGGGTCCGTTCCAGGCGGCGCCTCGCACGGTTGCGGACCGTGTCGTCCAGCTGCGCCAGGTACTCCGGGAGGTCCTGGTGGCGTCTCTGGGCGTCGTGGGCGAGCATCCGGGCGAGCTGGCGCAGTCGCCACGGCCAGCCGCCGCACAGGGTGTACGCCCATTCCGGCAGGGGCGGCAGCGGCTGCGGTCCCAGGTTCCACACCTGCCGCAGGACACGGCTGCTCGCTTCGCGGCTGAGCGGTTCGACGCTGATCGATGCGACGTCTCCCCGTACCCAGCTCGGCAGGGGGCGACCGAAGCTGAGGACCGTCCGTGCAGCGGTGAGGGCGGGTGTGAGGGCCGCCATGAACGCCGGGTCCGGCGGTGCCTTCAGGTCCAGCAGCACCACGTCCGGCGGAGTGTCGTGCAGGCCGTCCAGACTGGACAGCGGTTCGCCGTCCAGGGTGCCCGCGTGCAGCCAGGGTTCGTCCCTGAGCGTCAGGGCGGGCAGGTAGCGCAGCGTGAGGACGCGTCGGCGGCCGAGCCGGCACAGCCGCGCGGCGTAGTCGAGCAGGGCGCTCAGGCCGCTGCCAGGCGGACCGAGAAATTCGGCGGCGCCCCCGTGCTGAACGAGCAGACCGATGATCTCCTGGTGTGCCTCGCGTTCCAGCAGGCGCCTCGGGCCGCGCGTGTCCGGTGGGGAGGTGCCGCTGTCGCGCGTTTCGAGTCGGCCCCCGCCGCTGCGTTTGGCGGTGTACATGCGGCGGTCGGCCACGTCGTACAGGCCGCGTGCCGTGGTGGCGTCCAGCGGGAAGCGGGCCGCGCCGACGCTCGCCGTGACAGCCACGGTCGGGGCCGTGAGGAGCGGCGCGGTCCGCCAGGAGGTCAGGGCGGCCTGGACGCGCCGGAGGGCCTGATCAGGGTCGGGCTGCACGATCACGGCGAGTTCGTCGCCGCCGAAGGCGTACACGTCGCCCTGCGCGGCCTCCTGCAGGGCGGTCGCGAGCCGGTAGATGGCCTCGTCACCGACCGGGTGGCCGTGCAGGTCGTTGATGAGCTTCAGTTCGTCGAGGTCCGCGACGAGCAGCAGGAACGCGCGTCCGGCCTGTACGGCCGCGCCGAGGGCGGTTTCGAAGGCGGCGCGGCCCGGCAGGGTGGAGAGTTGGGGCAGGCCCGGCAACGTCATCCGTTCCGTGCGGTGCCGGCGCGCTGGGTGGGCATAGACTGTCATGCTACAGGGGCAGGACGCCGCCTGTTGCCCCCTGATCGGGGGAGGGGGCAGACCGGTCCTGAAGCATTTCTTCATCTCTTTCCGGTACGCTCCGGATGAACGCGCCGGTCACGGGGACCGCGCCTGACGCTCCCATTCACGCCACACGAGGATCCATGACCCTACGGAACTTTCCGCGCCTGCACGCCCGCCACCCGGCACTGACGCTGTCCCTGCTCACGGCCGTCCTGGTCGGCTGTGGCGGCACCGAGACCCCCGACCCCAGCGGGTCCGCCACCCTGTCCGGAACGGTGAATCTTCCGGCGGCCGTCAGCCTGTCTCTGGCCGCACCTTCCGGCATGCCGGACTGGTCGCGGCCGCACGTGCCGGGCCGTGTCCTCGTCACCGGGACGGCGCCCCAGACCGGTGCACTGTCAACCCTGAGCCTGAACGGGCAGCAGGTCACGGCGCAGGCCGTGCCGGGCACGCCCTGGCAGGCCGCCGTCACACCTGCCGCGCAGTCGGACGAGGGCTATGCCGCGCAACTCGCGTCGGCCGGCTACACGGTGCAGCCCGACTACCTGTACTCCGCCCTGACGCTCCCCAACGACCCCGGCTTCCCGGGCGGCAAGGGGGTCACCGTCAACGGGAGCGCCCAGACGCAGGCGTACCTGACGCGCATCAACGCCGCGAGCGGATGGCAGACCCTGCAGGACGCGGCGCAGTCACTGGGCGGGGCGAAGGTCGCGGTGCTCGACACGGGCGCGGACCTGGCCCATCCGGACCTCGCCGGGCGTCTGCTCAACGGGTACGATTTCGGCGATCAGGACAGCGATCCTTCGGAAGACGCCACCAGCGACGCCGGGCACGGCACCGGCACCACCGGTCTGATTGCCGCCCTCAGCAACAACGGGGTCGGCATCAGCGGTCTGACGTGGACGGGGCAGACGGTGCTGCCTGTCAAGGTCTTCTCCGGCACGGCGGCGTCCACGAGCGCCCTGACGGCCGGGCTGAACTACGCCGTGCAGCAGGGTGCGCGGGTCGTGAACATGAGTCTGGGGTTGATCGGCAGCAATCCCGACCCGGCTTTGGGAAGCGCCATTCAGGCGGCCGCGCAGGCGGACGTCCTCATGGTTGCGGCGGCGGGAAACACTGCCGGGGACGGCCTGTACTACCCGGCGGCCGACCCGAACGTGGTCGCGGTCGGTGCGCTGGGAGACAGCGACGACCTCGCGTGTTACAGCGCCCGCCCGCGGAGCGGCGACAAGGCGCTCGATTTCGTGGCACCCGGCGGGAACGCCGGAACGGGAACCAGCAACTGCTACAGCTACTCCGGCACGCAGGTCCTGACGCTCACCACCACCCGGAACGGCAGTTATACCCTGGAGGCCGGGACGAGCGAGGCTGCCCCGCTGGTGACCGGCGCGGCGGCCCTCGTGCGCGCGGCGCGCCCTGACCTGAGTGCCGCGCAGGTGCTGGGTGTCCTGAGGAACAGTGCGCGGACCGTCGCGGGCGGGAAGCTCCTCGATGTGGGCGCGGCGGTGAACCTCGCGAAGGTCGCGGCGGCCGGCGCGGCGCGTCCGTACACGCTCACGGTGACGGCCCTGCAGAATGGCCAGTCCGTGAAGACGTTCAGTTCGGCCGGGACGCTGACGGCCACGCAGTCGGCCGTGCCGTACTCGCTGTCGGGCGTCCCGGTCGGCAGTGTGACGCTGCAGTCGACGTTGACCGTGAACGGGCTCGCGTACAGCGGCAGCGTGAACATCAGCGCCGTGCAGGATCAGGGGGGCGTGACGATCGGTACCCGCTGAGGCGCACGTTCGGTGCACTGGCGCGGGAGGGAGGACCGGTGCATCCTGTGGGTGCACACCGCCGTTCCGGGCAGGGGAGAAGAGGACGAACGCGAAATTGCCCGATTAACTCGGCATTTTCGCGTTCTTCGCTGCAGGCGTTCGGGCGGTGCGGCGGGTCGTTCGATGTGAAATTGCCCGATTGACTCGGCAGATTTCGGGCAGGAGTGCAGGGCGGGATCCGAATGGAGGGGCTGTTTTCGTGGATGTTCGTGAAATGCGGCCGGGTAACTCGGCAGATTCGGCCCATTTCGTGGCCGGGTGCAGTGCGCGGCCACCTACCGGGTAACTCGGCATATTGGCGTCCGGACCCTACCGGGTAACTCGGCATGTTCGGTGGAAATGGCTACCGGGTAACTCGGCAGAATGACGTTCTCCACCTACCGGGTAACTCGGCATATTGATGTCCTGGCCTACCGGGTAACACGGCATATTGGCGTCCGGGCCCTACCGGGTAACTCGGCATTTCGGGCCTTATGTCTACCGGGTAACTCGGCATGTTCAGCCTGGTCCCTACCGGGTAACTCGGCATCTTTTCGCCGCCAGCTACCGGGTAACACGGCAGAATGACCCGGGTAACTCGGCATTTAGGGCCGGGTAACACGGCATATTGACCCGGGTAACTCGGCATATTCGCCCGAAAAACGCCGTGTTTATCGGGATTTCGCCTCCGGCCCTTGATGTTGATCATCAATATCTTTTAAACACATCTTTTAAAAGATTCTAAAAGATCAACATCAAGGGCCGGACCTACCGGGTAACTCGGCATTTTTTTTGCCGTCCCAGCGGGTATACTCACCCTCAGCATGGCGAAGAAGCTGGTCAAGTCCAAGGCGGCTCCGCGGCCCATCGGCGAACTCACGCAGTTCGACGAGACCAACCTCACGCGACTCGGCCTGATCAGCATTCAGGAGCGCATCCCGGAGAGCTACACCACCTGGGTGAACACCTTCGACGTGAACGGGCACGACGGCGAGCTCTCCTGCTTCTCGCCGAGCGAGGTGGGGGGCGTTCCACACGGCCTGGACGGTGATTTCGTGACGGCTCTGAACGCCATGTACCTCGAGCAGGGCGCACCGAACGACGGGTATGTGCACACCACCGCGTACAACCTGATCCAGCGGGCCGGGTTCGAGGACAGCGGTCAGAACTACGACCGCCTGCAGGTGGCCCTCAAACGCCTGCGGGCCGCCCAGTTCAAGATCGCGCAGGCCTGGCGGCGCCGCGATGAGGGCGCCACCGGCTGGGTGAGCGTGGAGTTCAGCTACATCAGCCAGATCCGCCAGAGCACGCCCGAGGGGCGCAGCCTCACGCAGGGGACCACCCTGAGTATCCAGCTGGCCGACCCGGTCGCGGAATCCATCCGGAACCGGTACATGCACCCGCTGGACCTGGAGTTCCTGACAACCCTCAAACGTCCGCTGGCACGCGCGCTGTACCGCCTGCTGAACAGCCGCCGCTACAACGAGCACGACCCGCTGCACCCGGCCTTGGAGTTCAGCGTGCTCGTCTCGGACTGGGCGCGTGACTGCAAGCTCACCGAGACCATTCCGGCGCGCATCAAACGCAACCTGAACGAGGCGCACGACGAGCTGATCACCCGCGGATTCCTGACCGAGGTCATCTTCGAGGGGCGCGGGAAGGCGGCGCGGTTCACGTACCGCTTCGGGGACGCGGGGAATCCCGAGCCGGCCGTGGAGGTCATGCCGGACTCGCCGTTGCTGCAGGCGCTGCTGGGGTATCAGGTGGCGCGCAACGTGGCCCTGAAGCTCGTCAAGGATCACGGGGAGGCGCACGTCACGACGCGGCTGGAACTGTTCGAGGCCCTTCTGCGGCACGGGTACCAGGCGCGGAACCGCAGTGCGTTGCTGGTGGACGTGATCAAGGATCAGGACGGCAAGTACCTGAACCCGGAGGCGGGACGGGCCGCGGTGGAGCCGGAGGTGAGTGTGGTCGCTGCGGCGCGTCCGGTCAGGAAGCTGCCGAAGGCGGAGCAGGCCGCGATGACGGAGGACGAGGATGCGCGCGTGGAGGCGGCGTACCGGGCGCTGCCGAAGGCGGAACAGGCCGCGCAGGTGGTGTCGGCCCTGAAGATGCTGCTGCGTCAGTCGGCCGGAGAGGGAGTGCTGGCGCGCGTGCAGTCGGCCATCGCGGCGGGGCACGTGGATGGCCGTGACCTGCTGCGTCAGGCGAGCCGCGCGGCGAGCGAGCTGACGCTGCAGAGCTTCGTGGAGGACCTGCGGCAGCTGGCAGGTCGTGACCTGCCCTGAAGCTGTCGGTCGGGATGGGCTTTCCTGACCTCAGAAGGCCTCTCTGAGCTGCAGTGCGGCGCTTACCCTAACTGGAGTGCGGACAGGGTTTTCCAGGCATCTTTACGGCCCTCCTGTGAAGCCGCGCAGGATCGGGCCTGAGGTTCAGAATCCGTAGGCCTCGACAAAGGGCCGTCCTAGACGACGGGGCCGTCCCGTCTGCGGATCGATCCACACCCACTCGGTGCGGCAGGTGAGCAGCACCCGCCCGTCCAGTGCCCGCCGGACCTCGTTCTGCCGCACGGCCCTTGGTCCGCCTGCCTCCATCACCCGTGTCTCGATTTCCAGTACGTCGCCTGTACGGGCAGGGTGGTGCAGATGCATGGCGTGCTGGCGGACGACCACCATGGTGCGTTCCTCCAGCATGCGCGGCGCGCCCACCCCGACGGCCTCCGCGTGTGCGCGGGCGGCCTCCTCGATCCAGCGCAGGGCGACGGGTGTGCTCAGGCCACCGAGTTCGTTCAGGTCGGCGTAACCGACCGTCCTGCGGATGACGTGCCGGTCGGCAGGCGGGACGCTCATGGATCCAGCGTACCTCTGGAAGCCGCGGCGCGCGCCAGCAGATGAAGGAACACCTCGGTCAGGGCCGGATCGAACTGCCTTCCCGCCTGCGCGCGCAGTTCCTGCCGCGCCTCCTGTGGCGTCCAGGCGTGTTTGTACGGGCGGACGCTCGTCAGGGCGTCGTAGGTGTCCACGAGGCTGAAGAGGCGTGCCAGGAGCGGGATGTTCCCGCCGCTCAGCCCGGCCGGGTAACCGGAGCCGTCCCAGCGTTCATGGTGATGCCGGATCAGGTTCAGCACACCCTGCGGCAGCGCCGGGATGCGCGCGCCGAGGTCCGCGCCGGTCACGGTGTGCGCCTGCATCACGCTCCACTCCGCCGGCGTGAGCGGCCCTGGTTTCAGCAGGATCGCGTCCGGTACGGCCAGCTTGCCGATGTCGTGAAGGTACGCGCCCTGCCGCAGTTCCTCCAGTTCCGATTCCGGCAACCGCAGTTCCTGCCCGAAGGCCTCGGCGAGCGCCACCACCCGCTGCGTGTGTCCGGACGTCTCGAAGTCCCGCAGTTCGAGCGCCAGGCCGAGCGCCATGAGGGCACCCTCGCGGGTGTCGTCGAGCTGCCTGAGCGTGTCCCGCCGTTCGGTGGCGAGGCTCACGAGTTCCGCCGCGCGGCCCAGGATGGCGGGCGCAGCCGGTGGGAGCGCTCCGAGGACCCGGTCCCACCACAGGCCGAACTGACCGCGCACCGTGCCGTTCACGATCACCTGCGCCATCATGATCGTCCTCGCTCCCAGCTGTTCGAGGCGCGCGTCCGGGTTCTCGTGCTGGCGGTGGTCCAGCATGTAGTGCACGCCGTGCGTCTGGTCCTTCCGCCAGCCGTCAGGGGAGGCGCCAGGCTGCAGGACGGACGGCGAGGCGAGGTGGAGTGTCCGGCCGTCCAGGGTCAGTCCGCGTCCGGTGGCGGTGTCGTGATACCCGCCGCCGGACGCGCCGAAGAAGGCCGCGCAGGCTCTCAGGTGATCGAGTGCCACGCCTTCCGGGTCGGTCGTGAGCAGCGAGGAGAGCGTCAGTTCGGACAGCATCTGCACTTCCTGCGCGCGGTCCGAGAGGGCCTGCATCGTCCGGACGCGGCCGAGGGCCGTGGCACCGGTGGACGCCACGGCCGTCAGCAGCCGCAGGTCCTGAGCGCTGAACGACGCCGGGAGGGACCTCGCGCCGATCACGACGGCCACCGGTCCGCCTGACCCGCCGGGCAGCGCGGCGGACAGCAGGGCATGCGTGCCGTTCTGCGCCTGGAGTGTGGTGCCCTGCCGTGCCGTCTGCGCCGCGAGGTCACGCGCGACCCGGCCTCCCTCCTCGCTCGCAAGCCAGCCGTACGCGTACACCTCCTGGAGCGTGCCGTCCGCAGCGGTGAGCATCAGGGCGCTGTCGTTGGATGCGAGGACCCGCCCGGTCTGTTCCATCAGCGTCTGCAGCACTTCCGTCTCGTTCAGGTCGCGGTGCAGCGCCTCGTTCATGCCGAGGAGCACCTCGATTTCCTGCTGGCGGGCCTGTTCGCGTCTGGCGCGTGCGCGCGCCGTGTACACCGCCGCGAGCTGGACCGCGAACTCCTCGGCGGCGCGCTGCGATCCGGGACCGAAGGCGTCCTCGCTGCGGAACGAGTCGAAGTTCACGTACCCGACCACGCGGTGTTCGCTGACGATCGGCACACACATGGTCGCCCGCAGCGCCTCGGTCGTCACGTGGTACACCTCGCCCTTGAGGACGGTGTCGTCACGCAGGGCGTGCGTGCTGCGCGCCATCACCTCCGCACCCGTCAGGACGCGGACCCTGCCCTGCTGCCAGTCGAGCGTCTCGCCGTACCACACGCGGGCCTCCTGGGGGGTTTCGCGCAGGCCGACCATCAGGTTCGTGAAGCCCACCTGTGCCACCACCACGTAGTGGTCCCCGTCGAGCATGTACAGCGATCCGGCGTTCGCCTCGCGGATGGACGCCACGCCCGCCGACAGCAGCCCCTGGTAGATCTCGGGGGTGAGGGTGTCGTTGAGGTTCAGCAGGGCCAGCGTGGCCTGCAGGGTCTCGCGGACGAGGTCCGCCACCTGTGGCGGCGCGGCGCGGCCACTCAACTGCTGCAGGCGCTGCGAGGCGTGACGGCGCGTCTTCTCGTGCAGCATGCGTTCGTCCGCGAGGCGCAGCAGGTCGGTGGCGGTGCGGCCCTCCACCGGGGCGCTGGCGATACCGAGCGAGACGCTCAGCGCGCCGCTGCCCGTCTGCACGTGACGCGGGACGGCGCGCGTCCGGACGCCCAGAAGGTCCTGCTCGTCGTGCAGGGCCAGCAGCAGGGGACGCGTGTCGCCCTCCCGGCCGGGCTGCAGGATCACGAACTCGTCCCCGCCGAGGCGGTACACGTTGCTGCCGTACTCGGCGCGCAGCGCGTCCGCGAGCGCCACGAGCGCCTGGTCGCCGCGCTCGTGGCCGAACTGGTCGTTGATGGACTTGAAGTCGTTCAGGTCCGTGAGGCACAGGTGCAGCGTCCGGGCCGGGTACCGGACGAGGTGCTCCTCGAGGGCCGCTTCCATCGCGCGGCGGTTGCCGAGACCGGTGAGGGCGTCCGTGAACGCGAGGCGCACGAGCGTCTCGGTCCGTGCCTGCACCTGCGCCTCGATCAGGGCGGCGGCGCCCTCCCCGGTGGTCCCGGTGGTTTCCCGCGCGACCGACAGCGTCCCGGTCGGCGTGCCGTCCGCGCCGTGTTCCGGCACGACCGTCAGCGTGTACGTCCTGGGATGACCGGAGGCCCACACGGTCCGCGTCACGGTCACGGAGACGGCGGTCTCCAGCGCCCGCGCCTCGGCGTCCTGGTCGCCCGGCAGCGCTCCTGCGGCATGCAGCACCTGCGCGGCCGGGTTGAGGTACGTCAGGGCGCCGTGCGCGTCCCGGGTGTACGTCACGTCCGGCAGGAGCCGCAGCACGCTCCGCAGCCGCTCGTCGTTCCGGTGCTGGGCCTGCACGGCCCCGAGCGTCTCACGCAGCGCTTCCTGCCGCTGCAGTTCGTTCATGGCGAGGTCCGCGATGTCGCGCAGCACGTCCAGCTGAGCGGCGTCGAAGTCCGTTCTGGGCGTCCGGTCGAACACGCAGACACTGCCGATCACGGCGTTGTCACGCAGGATCGGCTGCCCGGCGTAGAACCGCAGGCTGGCACGGCCCGACACGCCGTTCAGCCCGGCGAAACGCTCGTCGAGTCGCGCGTCGGGCACGATCAGGCCTTCCTCCGGCGGGGCCGTGAGGTACTGGCAGAAGCTCTGGTCGAGGGTGTTGGACTGCGCGGCCGTCCCGTGCCGCCCCACGAACCGCTGCTCGTCCCGGTCGAACAGCGACACGATCGCGATGGGCGTCCCCAGCAACCGTGCAGCGAGGCCCGCCAGACGGTCGTACGTCGCGGCCTGAAGCAGATCGAGTGCAGCGGTGGGGTCCACCCACCCCGCGCTGTCATCCCCCGGCTGTGCCATATCCGTCAGCATAAAGGGCCGGACTCTCCGCGGTGTCACAAACCGACATGGACCGTTCATCTGGCAGCACCTTCAGGAAGGGTCACCCGGCACACCGTTGGGTTCAGAGGGTGCGCAACTGTGGCCCGGCCCCGAAACCCGGCACCTGCGCCGGTAGATGATGGCCGCAGGACGGCCGCCGTCCGAGGAGCGACCCTGAACAGTGCCCCGCACCCGTCCAGTCCCCACACGAGCACCGGACGTCCGGACGGTCTCCCGGAACGTCGCCGCCGCGACGGGCTGGGGGTCCTGCCGCCCGCCCGGACGCCGGGTGAACGACAGCGGCGTGCCCGCCTGAACCGCGCGCTGGGCGTGACCATGACAATCTTCGGGGCATTCGTGACGGGCGGTAGCGTGGCGCTGACGGCCACAAGTCCGGACTTCGCGAACCTGATCCTGCTCGGTTGCGGGGCCACGCTGACCGCGCAGGGCGTGCTGCTGACCGGACGCCGCGAACGTCGGCGCCGGTGAACTCGGCGGGAACAGACCGTCTGGCTGCGGCGAGACGGTCTGGACGGGTGGGCCGCTCAGCGCTCCCGGCGGGAACGCACGAGCAGCACCACCAGCAGGCCCGCGAGTGCCCCGAGGACCGTCTCGGTGGCCCGCGCGACCAGCAGCCCGTTCACCGGGACCGGATGTGCGAGCTGCGACATCAGCAGCGCGAGCGGCGTCACGAACAGCAGCGCGACGCTGTAGTTGCGCGCGATGAACAGCTCCGCCAGGAACTGCAGCGCCACGATCACGAGCGCCGTCCCCCAGGGCTGCAGCGGCAACCGCAGCAGCAGGAACGTCAGCAGCAGTCCCAGCAGCGTCCCGACGACGCGGTGCACGGCACGCAGCACCCGGCCCTGATGGTCCTGCGCGGAGATGGGCGCCACGGCCGCCACCATCGCCCACGCGGTGTGGGGCGTGCCGGGAAGCAGGAGGGTTCCCAGCACGCCCCCAAGGCCCGCTGCGAGCGCGTGTCGCCCGCCGTGCCACGACAGGTCCTCCTCCGTCAGCGGACTGGGCGGCGGGGTGAACAGCTCTCCCTGCCGGACCCGTTGCGAGTACAGCGCGCCGAGCACGCCCAGCAGCACGCTGAAGCCCGCCGACGCGCAGGCCACGCCCAGCGCCAGCGGCAGTGGCGCGGCGTTCGGGAGGGTGGCGACGCCCGTCACGGTGAACACGTAGAAGAGCGACCCGGCCGGGCGCAGGCCCAGCGCGGCCGCCAGTACCGCCCCCACGCCCGACACCAGCGCCGCGGCGAGCGTCACGCCGAACGGTCCCGTCCCGGCCCGCGCGAGCGACACGCCGAGCGCCACACACGCCAGCAGCAGCACGGCGCTCGTCACCTGATGCCGTACGCGGGACGTGAGCGGCTCGTGCCGCGCATAGATGCCGGTGAACGCCGCGAAGGACGCGTAGATGCTGAGGTCGAGCCGTCCTGTCGCGAGCAGCAGCAGCAGCGGTACGGCCACGCCCAGCGCGATCCGCAGGGCCGGAAGGTGATCCTGCCGGGGCGGACTGAGCCGAAGAAATTCCTGTATCACGCGTACCATCGGCGTGCAGGGTACGCCGTTTCACGGGCCGCGTCGCGGACGCGGTCACGTTCGGGCGCAAGACGCGGCTGGACCGAAGCCATTCTGAAAGGCTCCCTGTGCTCCGCGTCAGTCGCCCGCCGCCACCGGCATGGGTGCGGCCCGGCGTGCCCGGACGGCCAGCGCGCCGACCAGCAGCACGATCACCGTGAGGAGCGCGAGCGTCACCGGTCCTGTCCCCAGACCCAGTCCGCGGTCCTGCGGCGGTACGGCGAACCAGTCCGCGAACGACGCGCCCAGCGGCCGCGTCAGCACGTACGCCCACCAGAACGTCAGCACCTCGCTCACCCCGAAGCGGGCCCGCAGCACGCCCGGCACCGCGATCATCGCGGCGAAAACCAGTCCTGCCGCGAACCACCCGAGCCCCGGCGTGCGGGCCGCCATGTCGCCGGCCGCCGTGCCGAGCGCGAACGTCGAGAGCACCGCCGCCCAGTAAAGGCCTCACGGCGCGCCGTGAACACGCTGTGAATCGAGAGCGTCCCCTCCACGCGCCGCCACGCCGCGAAGATCACGCCGAGCGCCACCAGGAACGCCGCCGTCGACGCGAGGTACGGCACGCCCAGCCCGACGTGCACCACGTCTGCCGTCACCGTCCCGAACACGCTCACCATCACCACCGCCGACCAGTACACAGCCGGACGGTAGCGGCCGCTCCGGAACTGCGCCGCGAGTGCCAGCACCAGCAGCACGCCCGACACGCCCACCGCCGGCACCGGCCCCAGGCGGTGCGCCAGGAAATCCGATGCGGTTTCACCCATGCCCGTCGTGAGCACCTTGACGAGCCAGAACATCGCGCTTACCTCCGGCACGCGGCTCAGGACGGCAGGGCCGCATGCCACGCCGGGCACGGGCACGGAACTCAGGAAAGGGCGCATACGGGCTGCAGCGTGCCCGGCTGACGTAAAGCCACGGTATACGCCGAAAAAAAGCGGGGCGTGCCAGACGAACTGGCCGCGCCCCGCCTCCTTCGTGGACGTTACTTCTTGCTGCTCTTGCGGGGGGCCTTCCCGGCGCGGCTCTTGCCGAGCGCCTGGCCCTTGTTGAAGCTCGCGTCCATCTTCTTGCGGGTCTCTTCCGCCAGCGACTTGAAGTCCACCAGACCTGACTCGACCGCCGCGACCGACACCTTGATCCGGCCACCGTTGCGGGCGGGCGTCAGTTCGCGGTTGATGTTCTCGAACCACTCCTCGAAGGCAGGCGTCACGTCGATGATCATGTCGCGCACCTTGCGGGTGTACGTCTCGTCCGTGCCGCGCTTCGCGAAGCGTTTGGGAAGGTCGAAGCGCACCTGCAGGTCCGCCGCGTCGATGTCGCCCTCACGGACGGCATTCCGCAACTGCTTCACGAACGCGTCACTGCGTTGAGGGTTATGGAGTTTCTTGATCTGATCGCTGAGCGTGATGTACGGCATTCGCCTATTGAAACACACCCGGACGTTAAAGACAATGCCCGAACGAACACCACCAACCGACGTTGCAGAATTAGGTTTTCTCCCACTCTTCACGACAACCGAATGTCTTGACCATCGTTAACTTTCAGTTTCCACTCGCACCGTGAAGGTGAACAGGAAATCAAGAAATGTGGCGTGCCCCCTGATGGCCTGACAGATTTTATGAGAGCGGGCTCATCAGCTGACACTTCGAGTTAAATGGTGTCTGAGACGCAGAACAGCAGCGTAAAGAGCAGGATCTGGGTCTGTGACGACATCCAGGACTGCCCTCAGCCATGCTGACACACTTGCCTCCTCCCTGAACGACCGCCTCCCGCATCGCCGAACAGATGCATTGTTCCGACTCGCTGAAGTGCTCCTGGGAATTTTCCAGGCCGAGTCAGCCATGCACCAAAACATCGCGCTCCACCTCTCCCGGACCGCGTCACTCGACTCCAAGACCCGCGTCGTCGCGCGGGTCGTTCATGATCTGCAGCTCACTCCGCAGGACGTCCTGAACGTCCTGCTTCCCCTGCTTCTGGACGGGAAACTGACCATGGTGATGGACCGCACCACCTGGCATGACGGAGAGACCCCACTCAACCTCCTGGTGCTCGGCGTTGCGCTCAGTGGGGTGGTATTACCGCTGGCATGGACCGTCCTGCCCCACCAGGGCAACGTCTTGGCCAGAACAGCGCCCATGACTGGCACAGCTCCGCAGGAGAGGACGCTTGGCCGCAGCAGTTGGGCCGCACGGATCCTGCTGGTCGCTCAACTCCTCAAGGTGCTCCCAGCAAAGCGCTGGGCGGTGCTGATCGCTGACCGGCGGGCAAGCGTCGTCATCGGCGCTGTTCTGCCCAAGAATGAATTCGTGGGGAAGCGATGGTGTGCGTGGTTGCGCTGGAAGGGCATCAAGCGCTGTTTCCGGATCAAGGAGACGACCCGGATCGACGACCTCCTGGCGAAAGATCAGGTTCTGGAGTTGCAACCTGGCGAGGTTCGTTCAGTCTTCGAGAACGCGTAGGTGTATGGTACGTGGATGCGCGTGGTCGTGACCCTGTCACCCGCGGGTGACAGGGTCATCGTCGCTTCGGATTGACCCGTGCTGGACACACGTTTGACCTATCAGAAACGCTGGGGGGTGGAATGCACGTTTTCAGCGCTGAAGGCACGCGGCCTGGGACTTGAAGACACCCACATGACCGCCCCAGACCGACTCTCCCGACTGTTTGGTCTGCTCTGCCTTGTTCTGGCCTGGATGGTGTGGGTCGGTCGCGCAGTGCAGGAGTTGGATCCGCCGACACTGGACAACCGGGGGCGGAAATCGAGAGGGACGGCGCGCGTGGGATGGACACAGCTCAGTCAGGCTGTGCGCTGGGAATTGGACGCGTTCTGGACGTACATGGACCTCTTCAAAACAGATTTTCCCTCTCCTGGAGAGGGAAAAACACAAAGCGTCAGGTGCTGAGGATCAAGGCAATGTGTTGAGCCACCCCGTATCGGCAACGCGGTATCCACCAGGTGGATAGAGCAGGTAACGCTCCGGCACCTCCCATACGAGAATACGCGGTGGGGCCTCCTTGAATTCTGTGCTGGACAGGTACTTCTGCATTGGAATCCAAATTTGTTGCCCGGCCAGAGAAACGTCCAGCACGTCACGTTTGGTGTAATAGGCGAGCATTTTGGGAAAGTTCCAAGTTTTTTCGGAATAACTAGTACCGACTAAGGCAATGCTAGGCACCGCATCCCCTAAGAGGGAATCACTGCTATTTATCGTGACATCTACAGGATTGTCGTATTCGATTATGTCGACGATTGGGATGGTCGATTCGGGACGAATCATCTTCATCATGCTATCTTCTGTTTTCAGGGGAGGCAGGCGCCTGAGTGAAACATTGACTTTGTCTATCTCCTGAATCTGTGGGAGTTTCATCAGGACTTGCGCCGTCGCTTGGGCCGCAATTTCAGACCCCCTTGTGTTCCAATGGCTTCCAAGTTGAAAGTAAAGAAGATTTTGCGGTGACTGCCGCTGGGCTCTTCTATATGCAGCGAGGGTGTCAACGGCGAAGATATTATTCTTCTTAAAAAAATCGAGAGCGCGTTGATAACGAGAATTTGCCGATAAACTAAGTGGAGCATCCAATTTATCGGAGTAAACTCTCGCTTTTATGGGTACAGGAGTGACGACTAATATAATTCCTTTGCTAACAAGATAATGGCTTACGCCCTTTATAATTGATAAAGATATATCTATGTCTGAGTCCAATTCGTTATCTTTTAGCGGCTGCTCTTCATCAAGAAACAGCCAGCCGCTTCTTGTTGGTGTGGATGTCACTTGAGAAAGTGCAATACTTTCCGCAAATATGCATAGCGCAAGCAAAAATGATATTCTTCTCATTTTTTTACCTTCCTAGTGATTGAATCATAAACAGAGTGGAAAAATTTTTCAAATTACCACCTGTAGTGGTTCAGCCCTCAGCAGCTGACACTTCGAGTTAAATGGTGTCTGAGACGCAGAAAAGCAGCGTAAAGGGCAGGATCTGGGTCTGTGACGACATCCAGGACTGCTCTCAGCCATGCTGACACACTTGCTGCCTATCTGAAAGACCGCCTCCCGCATCGCCGAACAGATGCGTTGTTAAGTAGCTTGGCAGTGTAGAATACTCTATCCAACGCCTCGCCCCCTAACTGACTCCGGCCGACGTCCTGGCGCTTCCGAAGCTGCTCATTGCTCGTGATGTCCTGCCATGTGAACGCAAGCGCTACCTGGCTCTCTGGCACGCGCACCAAGGCCTCTCTGCACGGGCCATCGAGCAGCTCGGCATCATGAACGTCATCAGTACCCGGCATACGATTCACCTGTATCGACATGGAGGGATGGACGCGCTCCTGGAACGCGTCCATCCCGGTTGTTCCAGCGCCATGACTGCCGAGACCGGCCAGCAGCTTCTGGCGCGTCTTCGTCAGGACGATCAGGTCTGGACCGCCAGAACCGTCGCGAACTGGCTCGAGCAGGAACATGGTGTCGCGCTGCATCCCAGTACCGTCCGTCGTCAGCTTCTCAAGTTGGGTCTGACCTGGCAACGCACCCGCTATGTGGTGGCGGGTCGTCCCGACCCGCAGCAGCAGACCGAGTTCTTGGAGAGTGTACAGGACGTAAAAAAGGGGCGCTCGAAGGGCTGACGAAGCTCCTGTATCCGGACGAGGCCGCCATTTGGCTCACCCAGCCAAACACGTAGAGCTGGCGTCCAGTTCAGGATCCGTTACGCGTCCCCACCAGCAAACAGCGCGGAATTCGGGCGCGGCTGAATCTGTTGGGCTGTATGGACTTCGCTCCGGGCGAAGTCCTGTACCGAGAAGTAGAGACGAATACGTCCGGCGCGGACATCGTGGCCTTCCTGGAACGGCTGGCCCAGGACGCAGACCCGGCGTGCCCGACAGCGGTGGTGTGTGACCGGGCAAGCGTGCATACCTGCGCACTGGTCGCTGCGGAACGGGAGGGATGGAAAGCCAGAGGGCTGATTCTGACATTTTTGCCCGCGTACAGCCCAGAATTGAACCTGATGGAAGGCTGCTGGCGACAGCTGAAATACCACGACCTTCTCAAGCGATTCTATGAGGACAAACCACAGCTGCGGGCGGCGGTTGAAGGCGCGAGCTGGGGTCGGGCCGTATGAGGTGGTCTACACTGCTAAGCTACTTATTGATACCGGCAGAAGTTCGAGTCGATGGAAATCGGAATGATGAGAGTGAACTCCTGATCCCGACAATCTCCAAGGGTTGGCCAGTCTCTGGTCTCTGCTAGGTGAGGCAACCTCAATCTATGCCGGTACTAATAGTTACTTACCATCGTTTACTTCAGCCGAGCTCAATAACAGTCGCCTGATCGGCAGGCTGCGCTGTCCATGTCTTTAGTCTTTCTATTTAGCATCTGGCATCCAAATAAATATTAACAGCAATTTTACGAATAAAATTTTATCACCGAAGTAAATAAAGATTTCTAATTATCTGTTATCTAGTACTTTGTTTATATTTGGAAAATCGTGATACGTCTGAATCGACTGCTTATTTATGAATCTTTCTGGAATTTCCCAAATTATTACTTTAGGGGAAGCGGGCACAAGATTTTTTTTCCGTTCGCCTAGGTAGTAATCCATAGAACCCCATATTCCTCCGCCGTCCCTTCCAAGATTTAGAATCTCACTCCCTAATACTTGCTCAATACCAACGGCTATAGAATTGAATGGTCTAACACTGTAGCTTGTTCCTATCAGAACGATATCTGGGTTGAATTTTGCTAAAAGTTCTGAATTTTTATTGCTGAATTTAATATTGGGAAAAACAATGCTTTCGAATTTTGGATAAACTAATTGATCTTTCGGGTATATAAATCTCCATAAATCACTTGGAAAATCCACATTTTGAAAATCTATGGTGTAATTGTTTTTGTGAGTGATATTTACCAACTGATTAGTGGTAAGATAATGTGCAATATTTTTCCCTAGTATTTGACCGCCTTGTGGAGACATGTGCGTATCCCTTCGCATCCAGACCAAGCTGCCTCCTTCAGCAGCCTTTTTTAATACATATTTGGCGTCCAAAAACTTTAGACCTGCCTCTTTTAAACTTTTTCCGATTATTTCGTAAGATTCGTCCGATATTTTTGATTTATTCAGCTCAAATTTACCATATATCTCGTACTTAGTGGGAATAATCACATAAACTATCTTAGTTCCTGACTTTCCTAAATAATCATCGAAAAATTTAAGTTTGCTGACAAAGTCTGGTAAATAATTCTTGTCGAATCCAGTCAATTCTTCACTCTGAAATAGCCAACCATTACTTCCAAGATTAACAACTCCTCTAATTCCATCTTGAGCGCGGGCGAAAAAAGATAATAATAGAGTCAAAACTAGAATCGACGTATTAACCTTTAACGTTAGTATTTTCATAAATTCTCCAGGAGATTTTACTCTGCTGAGCTTGTCAGAGTACTTAAGATGATGTCATTCAATTTTACATTCGTTGTACTTATCAAATATTGCGATATCTGTGTGTTACCGCTTAAGAAATTTTAGCCTTTTTGTTGTGGCCAGATTATTATCTGGGATAAAAATATGGAAATAAAGTATAGCAGAGATACAGAAAGTAGAAAAATCCTTGAGAAGACAATCCTATACTACTTTGGTTCTGTCCTAGGATCAGTTTTAACTAGGAAGACATCGGTAAATAATCGAATAAGATTTTCGAGCGGGTGCAGACCGGCGTTTCCGTCAGCGCAGAACCCCCAACACCACTCGTTACCTTCTCTTATACACACTAAGCTCGGCGAGAACGTGCAGAGCGTGCAGACTTACAGTCTGTCATACTTGCCTCCTTCCTTCTCTCATCCCTCTGCCGAACTTGGAGACCTCTGTTTGCCATTCCTTCATATCTACGTCTGTGATTAGGGTCTGGCTGACGGAACTCATCTGCAGCGCGTAGGTCCGGGAGATACATCAGACGGACCTGACGCCGCAGCAGTGGGTTGCGCTGCAACCCCTGCTGCCGAGAAACCCAAAGCGCGGCCAAGCGTACGCTTCGCACCGCAAGGTCCTGAACGGCATCTTGTGGCACATCAAAACAGGTGCACCCTGGCGAGACGTTCCCCGCCGATACGGCCCCTGGCAGACGTGCTCCGACCGATTCGTTTGCTGGTCAAGAGATGGGACCTGGTTGCGTCTGCTGCAGACCCTCCAGGCGACGGCTGATCAGCAAGGCGAGATCGACTGGGACAAAGCCTCAGTGGACAGCACCCACATCCGAGCCCAGCGGAGTGCGAACGGAGCTCGAAAGACGCTTCCCGCCGGAGAAAAAAGGGGGCCTGTGTCAACGAATGACTCGGGATTGCGTATGCTCACCCATTCGGGCCACCCGCGCTCAGTCGACGTGGCCACCTGTGCTGAGCTGATCGGGCCACCGGCGCTCGGGTTATCGGGCCACCTCTCTGCC